>JAEOTG010000173.1 GCA_016839985.1 Candidatus Heimdallarchaeota archaeon
ACAATTTAACTCTAACACCCAACGTTCCAATTATTTTACTCTAATATTGTAATTCCCGGGTCTGATACTCTCTCACTAGTTGTAATAACACACCCGGCCCATTCCTCATTCCCAAACTCACTATCATCACAAAAATATTGGTATGTTGTAGCATATCCCCTGTCAATTAATTCTGCATTGATATTAGTATCACCACAATAAACAACTGCTAGTAAACGGCCATATTTATCAAGACCCTGCCAGTCATCTTCATCTACTGTTGCAGTTGAACCTATCGGACATATAGTTGAAACAAAATCTGTTGCTTCAGTTCCACCAACCTCATTAGTTTCAGGAGCATCAACTAGAACCAATCTTATTCGAACATCATCCACCTCTAAGGTATCACCATCTATGATTTTGGTAATTGTTCCATTGAAACATTTTGCTGTTCCCTTGCATGAAGAAAGATAAAGATCAGGGTTTATTACAGTTTTGCATTCATTATTTTCAACAACACAGATACTGTTTATACATGTATCATAATTTTTTTGAGGAGGTATAGGACACTCTTCATCTATTTGGTAAATAGTTTCAATACACTTCCACTGACAATAATAACAATAACACTCTTTGAATAAACTCGAATAGATTAGAAGGAAAACATTTGTGCGCCCAACATTTACAAAGAAAAGAATATAACAAAGAATAATAATCAAAACAGCTATAATCAATATCCAATAAAGTTTCTTCATACTAATACCCAGGACACCCACAAAGTTGTCTGCACCCATCTTCACTAGCTTGTCCGTAGTAGCATGCACATAATGCTGCTAAATTATCTGCGTTGACATTAACATCTCCATCACATGTCGAAGTTCCCCAAACCCAATCAGCACTTCCAGTATCATCTGATCCGAAGAAACCGTCTTGATCTGCATCAAAGTCAACAACTTCTATTGTTTCTGTACCAACATCACATTCCTGCCTAATCAACTCTTCGCAAGCTCTAGTTTTTACTGAACTATAACCAAAACTAATGGATGTTGGTGTATTGTATATCGAATATAGCATCATCAAGAATATAACAAACATTATGAAGAAAACGACAATATGCTTTTTCAAATTAAACTTTTTATCTTTCCATCCCTTCAAATAAAACTTCCTGGTTTTAGTCAAAAGATGGTTTATGATACATGATATTATGTAGAACTCTATAATCATATAAACAATAAAAACAAACAACGATAAAGCATTTGGTAAAATAGAAAATACATTAAATATACCTAAACGTGTCAAAGGGATCCAGGATATAGCAACAATATAAAACAATACTAATGCAAAATAGTTGAAAATTCCCAACAACAGATTAATTAAAGGTCCTATAATGGGAATGCTTTCAACATAATATAGTTGTCTACAAAGAGCTGGTCTAGGCACACTCATTGGCCAAAACATTGTACAGTAAATCATTACATAAGACAGAAGAGTCAACAACAATAGATAGATGGTAATAATTATCTTTTTCTGTTCAGGCTTGAAAAATTCTTTGACAGACTCCCACTTCATACTAAACAATTAGAAAAACTAGAATTTAAGGATTATTTATTCTATTCACCATTAGAATTCATCAAATTGTAATAAGCTTTTGATATAAAAGTTCTAAATTCTTTGGTACAAACTCCCGACCTTTCAACCTTGTCTAGATCAACTATACATTTTGCCAGCGGATGGTGTTGTGTGATAACAGTTCTTTCAGGAACCACGTTATTTTGATATTCTTGACATTGAGATTGATAGTCGCATGAAGTACGTCTTCTATCATCTATCAAGTTATCAACAATTCCTCTAATATTTTTTACATCCATTTAATCACCTAATACGTATCTTATCTGACGCTTCATTAAGAGATTCATGTACGTCCAAACCGCTTTGTGTTAATCTTACAAGGTATCTATCTTCACTATATTCTGCTAAACCGTATTCGACAAATTGTTCAACAGCATCTTTTATTGCATCTGTCACTGCTCTAGGATCTTCACCTACAGAAAGAGCATTTTTCAAATCAATCAATCTCGTATAATATCCTTTATTTTTCGCAAGATAATCAAAAGTTCTTGGAACCAATATGTTTCTAGCGAAAAACAGGGTTACATTTTCAGCCATATCATTTACTAGTATAGAAAATTATTTAAACTGATCTTAACTTAGTGCATTAACATAAGGATCTAATACATCTAGAAACTCAAAACCACAATCATTTAAAACGATTTTTCCATCATCAGTCTTTCCCCAAAAATCACCAGTTTCGTTTAAATAACCCCTTGTAGAATAATAAGCTGAATTAGCATAACGATATATCATACTTGGTAAAATTGGATTTCTGATTATCCACAAAACATCTCTGAGAATTTGTGTCTTAGGCCTTCTTTCATCAGTAGGCACGAAAATATTTCTATCTCTTGATTTAAATTTTTCAATAAAATCATCTGGAACATTTTCAAAGCTAATTTCTTTAACATTACCACCAAGAGCTTTTTGAATCTCTTCATCAACTCTGAGAACACCCACCCCTTCTGGTGTGGTCCAATAGTTTTTTCTATTTTTTCCTCTTATCGTTTCCTCTAAAAAACCATTTCTTAATAATGGAGGAAGATAGACTGAAAACCTAGTCACATTAGAACCAATTCTATGGACTAATCTTGCCTTATAATCTCCACCTATTGCCATTTTAAGCAAATCTATACGACCATCAATCTTGTCCCTTCTTTTATTCGGATCTACAGCAACATAATCCTTCCCTTCAACTAATCCAGAAGCATCATGTTGTTTCATAAACTCCATTCCTTCATCAGTGACATCATAAGATTCTTTATTCTCATCCACATTAATTTCTAAATATTTTTTATCTATGAGATGTGGCAAATATCTTTTTCTGAAATTTAGGTGACTTACAGTAGATATACCAGCTATTCTTGACGGATTATCTATAACACTTGCCGCTCTTAATAAATCTACACAAATTTCATCAAAACTTCTGTTCATAATTTATTGTGAGAAACAAAGCTTTAAATCCTTAATGCACTACAGAAGAACTACAAAAAAGTTTCAAAATAAATAATTAATGTTACATTTATTAAATCATGTTAGAACAATTAAAACAAGCGATTTCTACAACCTCACAAAACCCCAATTATCTTATTACTCCAGTTGGTGCATATCAAAACCGAATGATGTCTGGCATTTATCAAAAAAACCCAAGAAAATTGATTCTAGCCACAAATCCTATAGAAACAGATAAAGGAAATAGCATGTATGAGGTTAACCAAAAAGAGATTGACGAATTAGTTAACAACAAACTACTTGCATGGAACCAGACAGGAAGATTGTGGTTCATGAATATTGATCTAGAAAGTTTTCCTGATTCTTTTAAAAAATTATTTTTGGGAACATTATATATCAGATCGTTTGATGACAGAGATCCAACAATTTTTATTGATGTTACATCTGGTTCTCAAGCCTTTCAACATGCAGCTCCCACTGTTGCTAGTTTTATTGAAGATGTCCGTGTCTATTATGTACCAAAAAGTACACCCACATTACAAACTTACTCATCTGATGAACAAGCTAGGCAACTATTACAAAAAATAACAGAGCAATCAGAAGGAGAACAATTCTCTGCAAGAGACATATTATATCCAGATTTTGTTAGAGAAGACAGGGGAGGAGAAACAATAGAATGGCCACATCCTTATGTCGGATACCCCACTGGTGATGGAAAAGAACTATTTCATGTACTTGCAGATTTACAAAGAGTGGATACAATTACAAGACTTTCTTATGAATGGTTGGGGTCTAGTGAAAAAGGTGATCTTATTAAAACTTCTAGACACCTTGAAAAGTTACAGAAATGCGGATTAGTAACAATAAAACGAAACCCACACAAAAGACGAGAAAGATCAGTACAAGTTACAAATTTTGGTAATGTTTATGCAGATACACTTGCAGAAATAATAATACCTAAACAATTGGAATCTAAAGGAAAGCAACTATTCTTTCAAAGATAGAAAATTTAGGATTTAAGGGTTATTTATTTTTTTTGCTGCCTTTACAATTTCTTTCCAACCTTCCTTTAGTTTGTAGAAATTCATTCCACCTCTTTTTATTTCTTCGACTATTCCCTTGTCTCGCAAAGACTTAATTGTATCATATATTGTACGTCTACGAACATTGATAGCTATTGCAATTTCTGCAGGAAAAACACTTTCATCTTGATCAGATAGATAGTTCATTGTCTTTGCTTCAGTCTTACTAAGAGGCATCATATTAGAATATCTATAACACAAAAACATTTAAACTGATTGTAAGACATTTAAAGTTTAGCTTCTCAGTTTAGAGTATGCCTAAAACCAAGGTCAGTAGAACTGAAGATTTCCATCTTAATCTGAAACGTCCAGAGTATAACATGATAGGCGAAGTAACACTTTCACACATACTTAGATATGAAAATGATTTTATAAGAAGCGGATTGCCATACGGCATGCAACTTTTTGATAGCCTGTATTCATCAGACTCAATACAAGAAAAACCAAAAATATTGGAAATAGGTATAGGCCTGGCTCAGGTGATTGACAGGTTCGACTTTAGATTCAGGGATGTAGACCCCATACTGCATCAGAATGCAGAATATACTCTTGTTGATCTATCAGAATCCTTACTTAATTTTGCCAATATGAGATTTTCTCTTACAAGAAGAAACTATTTTAATACTATAAAGGCAGATGCAACAAATCTTCCATTGAAACCATCAAGCCACAACTTAATAATATCAAACGAAGTCATGGCTGACTTGCCAACAGTAACCAATATAAATAAAAGGAAACTACGCAGGGAACTTAGGACAGGAAAAAATGAAACCAAAATAAAAAACAAAAGAGACAGAAAAGCATATCAAGATACTGTAAGAATGTTCAAACAATATGGTTTACAATTTAAAGATGCACCAAGATTCTTCAACTTCAATTATGGTGGTATAAGATTATTAGAGGAAATGTCAAGAGTTTTATCACCAGGAGGCACAGCCTTTATAGTTGAATATGACTGTGAAAGTCAACCATTTGGATATCCAAGACCTTTGAGACTGATTAATCATACAGAGTATGGAATAAGACTCGATCATATAAAAACTGCAGCTAAAGGATTAGGATTCCAAATTCAAGATGGTTATGCTCATGAATTTCTTAATATAGATTCTTCGAAAATGATGGTAGACACTGAGGCATTGGGAATTTTACATAGAAAACTCATTGACTTGAGAGATAAAAAACCGAATTCAGAGTTTTTGATGAATGCGGTTGGAATGACTTCTCCAAAAGCTCTTACCAGAAAACAATTTTCAGTTATTATAGATGAGTTGAAATGGTTAGAAAAACAAGAGGAAAAGGAAGAACTTCTAAAATCTACCATGAGACCGATGTCTGATTTTTCGGGTAATTTCAAATACATGCTTTTGAAAAAGACTTAACACCCAACAACCCAATTAGAAAAACCAGAATTTAAGGATTATTTTTGAAGAACCAAAAATTTTTATTTCTTCGTACTTAATTATATCTTAGATAAAGATGACAGAAGAACAAATCAAAGCTAAAGCAGAATACTTCTTAGAGTTTTGGCCAAAACAAACTTTAAAATCTACCAGAGAGCAAAAAGACCAATTGGGAGTTTCTTACATGAAGCACGTTCTAGGTTTAGATGATAAAACTATAAAAGCCTTTTTGAATGACGATAACAAATCACATAGTTTAGTTGGAAACAAACAGGCAAACACAATTCAAACTAAAAATGATTATGAATCTTTCTGGAAGGACGTCTCAGAAATTTTTGAAGGAGACTATTCTGAGGATGATGTGAAGTTTTTAAGTGAGCAAAAAAAAGACTGTGTTATATCCATGCTAAACACGTTTAATTTCGATCTAACTGTAACAAATTATTCTCCAGTTTTAGAAAAATTGTCTATTAATGCCCACGCTTACAAGTAAACACATTTTATTTTTACATTACACTACAATTACAATTTATTCTCAGCATCTCTAAGAATCTGACAATAAACATTCTTGCTAGTAAGAATACCCGTATCATAATAGAAATGTTTACAACCAGTACAATATCCCTCAAGTGTTACATACTGTGTTTTGGACTGATCTCTGGTCATACGTCCAATTTCAGAAAGCATAAAACTAGAATTTCTACATTCAGCTTTAATGTTTTTTATTGTAGCAGAAACATTGTCTGCAAAATTGTCTGGCATAATAATTAATTAGAACCAACGAATTTAATATTATTTCACATTACAGAAGAACTACAAAAGCCCATTTTCCGTCAAATATTTTTTTACAGGTTCAGGTTTAGGATCTAAAGACATCATGTATCTGACCGCCTCGTCTCTTAAATTTGGATCATCCATATAATCCATTGTAAGTTGTGGATGAATATCTAAAGCGATCATCTCTCCGATACTCAAACCAGGCCTTCCAATAAAGAAAAGAGCTTTCAAAGGAACCTTAACCATATTAAAAATATGATTTAAAAATTATTTAAACTGATTGTAAGACATTTAAAGCTTTGTTTTCTTCTATGATTATGACAATAACAGTATACAGATACATACACTTTAAAGATGAACAAATAAAAGAAAAATTCAAACGTTTGTTTGGAGAAAGCGACATTATTTTCTTTGAAAAGGCAACTTCAATAGACTATGATAATGTTAAAGAGACTTATCAGAAAATTTCTGATACTGATGCACCTTCAGCTTCGGATTTAGGATTCACATATAAAAAAAAGCCAATACTTGAACATCTTCACGGTTCTGGAAAAAAAGTAGAGATGGAAAAATCAAGAGTCTCCATCAATTCTTCTCCAAAATTCTACAATGCAATGAAATGTTTTTATAATGGCGATTTGGAGAATTCATGTAAACTTTTCATACAAGGTGCAAAACTCTTTGCACAAGAGACTACAACAAGAGACAAAGACATTCCAGAACAACTGATAGAAATAAAAAATGATAATAAAGGTAAAAAAATATTAGCGGCATTTGGTGCAGCACACACATTCTATTATGATCTTAAGAAAAGAGGATTAGATGTAAGGCAAGAGTTTTATAATAAGCCACACATTTTTGGTTTTGATGAGGAACTGATGAGAAGAATAAGATTCAATAAACCATATGATAAAACAGATGTGGCTAGAGCAGTTGCAAATCCACCTCTAGATGTGCTTTTTATCGATCTTCTTGGTTACAAATCATCAGATTCAACAAAAATGTCCAGAAGAATATTAGAAAAATTAAGTTATGAAGACATAGAAGAACTTTCTAAATATTTGAGTTCACCAGAAAGAAAGCAATTTTTGAGTGAACATGTAGGAATTTGGCTTGAGAAAAGAGGTTTTGAATTATGACAGTAACAGTTTTCAGACTACCCCATTTACCTCAGTATTTGGGAGAATCCTTTTTAACACACTATAGAAAAAATGATATTATATTTCGTGAACAAAGCATATCAGATTTTTATGAAATTGTAAAAGACGATTTGAATAAACTTTCTATGGAAGGGTCTTATAGCAAATATACCAAATCATATAGTTCTCCCCTATTTAACGATTTTAACAGAAGATTTGACTCTATAATAAGTAGAAGTAAGAAACAGATAGAAATAGAAAAATCACGATTTACCCTCAAACAAGAAAATTTATTGAATGTTATCGGTATAGATGCTGAGGAAAAGTTTTTAGAAGGAAATTTCGAGGAAGCGTTCAAAAAAACGTTTCAGTATGGTAAATTAACTACTGAAAAAATGATTACAAGAGACATTGACATGGAAATACAATTAGCTACACTGCAAGAGGAAAATAAAGATAAGAACATACTAGCGGTGATTGGGACAGCCCATACTCTTTATCATAGGCTAAAGAAGAAGGGGATGGATGTTAAACAAGACTTTGCTTACAAGCCATTTATTTATGGAATTGACGCTGAGATGACTATGAGATTAGTATTTAACAAACCAATAACAGACGATTTAATATCTAGGAGCATGGCTCAAACCTTTGTAGAATCATATTTGATGGATCAAGAAATACCCGAATATCAAAGAACCACGAAAACACGAAAAATTTTATCAAAATTAAATACAGACGATGTAAGGGACCTGTCAAAATACATAGGTGCAAATTACGACCGTAGAGAAATGCCAGATATGGCAACTGTTATGTGGCTGAGAAGAAGAGGAATAGAGATATGATGAACAGTCACGAAACTTAAAGTTTCTAGAGTACTGATGAAAATAGTACAAACCCTTTTTATAATATGTTTAAATAATTTTCTGTTTCATAGTTATTCATGATTGAAGACAAAACCACTTATCGTGCATTAAGTAATCTTGTAGGAAACAATAATGGTGTGAAATTTACTAAGCTAGTTTCAGAACTTTTACAAGAGGGAAAAAGACCGCTAATAGCTTATGATGATGTTTTTGTATATGGCAGACCACGACCAGAAGAACCTGATAAAATTGCAACACAATATTTTCATGTGGGTACAGCTGGTTGTCTATGGGATTATGGGTTACTTAGCCATAGAAGCATAAGCTCAAGAGTAGAATACACTTCTAAGGATGGAAAATTATTTGCAGCTGAGTCTGAACCCTTACGTGAAAAAAGAATAAATATAACTTTACCAGTAAAAGGACCAGCAAGGATTATTGCACAACTTGATAAATTCTTACCTATAATGTATTTCATGAATGATGGTACGTATCAGATACAACGCGGAAGAATATTAGTTCAAAATAATGATTCAAGAGAATTTCCAGAAACAGAGTTCCAAGCAATAAGATCATTTTCATTAAACAATTTTAGACCTTTCTTAACTAGATTGGCAACATCAGAGAGAACTTAGCTAAGGAACAACATTCTTATCATAACAGCTATCAAGAAGATAAATAAAAATGAGATGAAAGCTCCTCTGTCCCGTTTTCTCTGCTTGTTATTCTTTGGTTCTCTACAAAACATTTTAATGATAATTACCAGAGCTGTGACAGCAAGCACTAAAAATGGAATTAAAAAAAGTTCAAGCCCGATCATGTTGATCCTCCAGGCAAAGTAGGAAAAGAATACCAGTATTAATGCGATTGCTCTGAGGACATGTTCTTTCATGATTGTATTTAGATTGAGGATTGATATAGAAGATGATGGATAGTCAGGAAATTTTTATTGGTCAAGTCCTTTGATCCTATCCTATACCAATATGGGGTTTTCTACTTAATCTAACTTCATAAACTGCTATTATGAAAATCCAAACCAAATTTAACCTGAATGATGTCCTTCTAAAGAAGAAGCTAAACACCGAATTATATGATTACTACTATATAATAGGTGTTTGAAGTTATTAAAGGAGTAAAAATGTCTTTGGTTTATGAGATTTTCTTTTTTATTTTAGTTTTCCTATATATTTAATATGGCTGATGTATGGGAACATGTTGCTCCACAAAAGAGGCTGTCTGAACTTTTAAAACTATTAAAGGAACAGAAAGAAAAAGAACTGGAACATGACGTCCGTGAAGACGCCCAGGAAAAAAGATTTTCAGACAGGGACGTTCAATTAGCAGAACTTATAGAAATTCTAGCTAATCACGCTTTGGAATTAGAAAGAAGGGTTACAGACTTGGAAAAGAAAATTATAAAATCTTAAATCTCCGTTTTTCTAATTGTTTAGTATGAAATGGATTATAGCTATTGCAATAA
>JAEOTG010000174.1 GCA_016839985.1 Candidatus Heimdallarchaeota archaeon
TATGAAAAAATGATAGATTAGCCAGAAAAGATCTAAAGCGAAAATCCCTGTTATAATTGCTAATAATCCAGAAATTGCATCATATTTACGCCACTCTAACTCTGAAGGGCTTCCTGCAATAGCTTTACGGAAAAGACTATCTTTGATTGGCTTCTTACTAAATAATAAGTATATTTTGAGTAAGAATTGAGAACAAAGGGAATAAATAATTAAAAAGAAAGGCACAACAAATACCGTCTCATAGAAATTGTACGGTCCTTCTTCTAAACCAATAAAAAGCATCGGTAAAACTACAGCGATCAAAATAAATCTTACAATAAACGCAGGGAGTCTTTTGTTTACAGATAATTTGAAGATGAATAAATATGTTGAAACTAATCCAAAACTCAAAATTAAGAATCCCAATATAAATGCAATAATATCTAAATATAAATCTGCAAGTGTACTTATAACAAAGAAGAGAGCTAAAGCTGCAAAAATACCTTCCAGAACAAAATATGCAATAGTTATATTCTTGTTCACTTCATTGTTGCGAGGTAGTATTTCTTCTATTTTTTTACTTTCTGGAATAACAATTTTAGAACTGTTCATTTCTTCAGCTTTAGAAGAGGGGAGAAAATCTTCTTTATCCTCTTTCTCAGACATACATTAATTTTGGATTCCATCGTATTTAAACCTAGTTTAATTTCTTCAATATTACACTAGAAAGACTAGAAATTACGACAAAAACTTTCAATTCTAGCTCTGCGACTTTAAATATAGTTTTCAAGAATCTAATACTGAGCAGACATGGCTTACAAATCCACTTCATATCTAGTCATATTAATTATGATTAGTTGCATCACACTTGAACACACTCAATTAGTGGATGCAAGCTCAGATCTGCTCAATGTGACTAACTCATCACACAAACACACAAGAGGGGTGCTTTCTAATACATTGGGAGTAAATCTAACGTATGAGTATAATGAAACTACTCAAGAAAGCACCTTTCAACTTTCCTTAACAAATATATCTTTGTCACTTTTTAACGAGTTAGAATTGAAATTCAAAGTTGAAGGAGATCAATCAACAAAATCTGGTATAACAATTATTTTTGATTTCAATTTTACACAAGTCTATTTTATCATTGAAAGGATTTACCAAGATTCGAATACATACGAAATAAGTAAAGGATTCGTTTTAGAAGAAGAAAGAAGTGCGGATTTAAACATTACAATTACATTTCAAGCTCAAGCTTCCAGTGGGAAAAATGGAACTATAACAATCTTTGAAGATACTTCAATCTATAATTTACCTCTTGTTTCTTTGGACGAAACTAATAGAGAACTAATTGTTGTCCCTAGTAATATCTCATTCGAAGGAGAAATGTTTGGATCTAAAGAATTCAGTGTTTTTACATTATTAAACAACACCCTTAATGATACAAATTACTTATCTCTTTCATTATCATTCTTAGCTGAAGATTTCCAATCTTTTAATAATAGAGTTAAATTTGTAGTTAATTCCGAAGAGCAGGAATCTCTAACTTTTCTTAGAGATGATTTAAACGTTCTTGAAACTAATCTAAATCTAGAACAAGGATTGAATGAATTAGAAATTATCTTTCATGTTGAATACTCTTCAGACATAATTTCTATAAGAAACATTAATGCTTTTGGGGAATTAGTAAGGGAAGATTTTCAAGATGCCTTTTATACAATAGAATGGAACAATGGAATTGACGATTCTGTTAATCTTAACAGCTTCAAACCTTTGTCTGCTGAAGATGATCAAATTTTAAATATCTCCATTGTCTGCAGTTTTGAAGGTACAGTCATTTTCATAGGAATTGATTTCAAAATAATCTTTGGGTCTGAAATAATTTCTACAGGAACAATCTCAGCAAGTAAACAAAATGGTCAGAAACAATGTTTAGAAATTGAGACTTACACAACTAATTACCAAGAGGACTTATCTATTCAGCTGGAAGCAACTTCATCAGGCTCTGGTACAATTTATATCTATAACAGTAGCTCAATATCTATATCTAAGATAGAGCATTTACAGACGCAACAGTATCAAAAATTATTTGATGATTTTGAGGAAATTACAATCTATTCTTTAGGAACAGCTACGAAGAGATATTATGATGTTGTGTATATAGAGGATAGTTCAAAGTTATTCAAAGTAGATCTAACAATGAATTTTTCTTTTGAGGGAGGGGATTTTCAGAGTATATCAGTTAGTCTTCTAGTAAACGATTTTAGTGTTTTTTCTGAGATTTTCAATTCTCAAGGAGATGTTATTATCTCAGATACAATTTCCTTTAGTGAGGGTTACAATGAATTAGATTTGATTATAACAGTTATGGGTCATGATTCAATTGTTACACTTCAAAATGTAGGTTATATTATTAAAAAAACTAATGAGAATCCCGTGTCAAATCCTGATTCAGATTTAACAGATGTCCCATTTTTCAAAACACCAAAAAACATTGCTATAGGATTATTTGTTTTATTTGATTCATGGTTATTAATGGGAATTATACTGAGAATATATCGTGGGCATAAAATAAAAAGGAAACATCAAACAGAAAATGATGAATTCATTCTAGAAGTTGCACAATTATCTCAAGATTCCCTTTAATGTTCACGACTTTAAATATAAATTCAAGAATGATTAAATGAAGATGGCATTTACATCCACCATAGTATCTAAAGTGAAAAATTTCACTAATTCTCAAAAAGAAAGTATCAAGGAAACACTTAGCACAAAAGGAGAGTTTCCTTGGAGATTTCAAATACTGATAGCTTTATTTTTCTGGATTTTTTTCTTTGTCCTACTTCTATTAATTTGGAATCCATTGGCAAGGTGGAGTTTGTTCATAATAGCAATCGTTGGAGCTATAGTTTCAGTTGAAATTGCTAACTATATAGGAAAAAAATTTGTGGGGAGAAACATTGAAGAAGATGTAGATGGAGATGAAGATGAAAATTTTTCAATTATTCAAAACACAATTATTTTAGGAGATTTATACGACAGGGGAGGAATTGTACTAGCAAAAAGGAAGAAGAACAGAATAAAATTAACTCCTTTAATTGTTCTCAAAGTTGGATCTATATCCACTACTGCTCCTATTTTCAGTTCATTATCTAATGCTTCTCTTCAGAAAATAAGCTTAAAATTCCATTGTAGTGTTATAGACACTCCTCGTTATGAAATCATTATTTTGAGAGGAGAAAGCATAAGTTGTAAGTTAGATTCAGTATTTAATTCATTTAAAATTCTCAAAGAGAGATTCTTCAACGAATCTCTTGATCTTGTTATGGAATTGCAGAGAGAAAAAATCATAGAATTCGAGAAATTAACTAAAGAGATTCTTAAAGAATTATTTCCTTCATTTCAAAGAGTAATTATTACTAAAAATATTGCAGTTGAAGGAGAAGAGTCAGAGAATGAGAGTCAATCTCAAAAAAATAACCGAAGCATTTCTCAGGAAATACTAGTTGAAAGAAAATCTGAAGAAATTGAGGATGTTATAGTATATCTCGATGAAGATCTTGAACTTGATGAGGAAAAGATTCTTCGTAAATCAATGGTAAAAGAGATTTTGCTTAAAGAGTTAGATTTTTCTCTTGAAAGTTTCATAAATACTGCCAAAGGTTATTATAAGAAGGCTATTGAAGAAATGCTAGAACAGTCATATTCCATCAAAACTGATACATTCTTGAAATCTGTTCATCTTTTCTGTGATAGGAGAGACATACCTTTCTTCTTTACATCTTATTCCTATCTGCTGAAAATTATTGAATTTTTAGATATTGAATTACCTTCTTCATCAGATATAGATAATTTCTCAGAAAAATTATCAGATGAATATGTTTCTGTATCAATTCCTGAAAGCATGAAGCAGGAACTAAAGGATTTTCTTGCTAGTAAAACTAAGAATAAAAAAACTACAGCTAAAGTAGACA
>JAEOTG010000175.1 GCA_016839985.1 Candidatus Heimdallarchaeota archaeon
AATCAATAACACCAATAGGATTACTCAAGAAACTCAGGTTAATAATGGTTGGAATGTTTCAACCACGATATATGAAAATACTCTACTAAGCTTTTCGTTTATTTCTAAGATTTCTAAAATAGTAAGGTGATCTTAGAATCAACACTAATTTTGCTAAAGGACTAACTAAACCAATTAGAAATTTTCTAGTTTTTATCCTACTCTCAAACTCCTGTGCAAAATCCTCTAAAGTATATCTTTGATATTTGAGGAGTTCTTGAGAATCATCAGTGTATAGCCAATCAGTATGGAACCAATCTTCCTCTTTCTTAGGTTCCTTAAAACACTCTCTTGGAATTGATCCTACACCAAAAGCAGTAAGTAATCTAGAGATATAATCCCCTCCAGTCATTCTGCAGTTTTCTCCTCCAGCAAGATTCATTATTTTGTGATTTTCAAATGCTCTAATTGCGTTAACACATGCTAATCCAACATCCCAAGAGTGAACAAATTCCAATCTTTGATCAAAGGGAACTTCAAACATTAGAAGGGGAATTTGCATTGGCATTCGTAGAGAAGGTACAGCAGTAAGTCTAAGAATAAACCATTCTAAAGAACTAGCAGTGAGTATTTTTTCCATTTCCCATTTTTGGAATGCATAGAGATCATGTTCAAGAGGTTTGATTTCATCCGTTACATACCTCGGAGGTGGATGATGCATTTTCGAACCATAAATTGCTAATGAACTAGTGAAAATTATGCGAGGTTTTTTTTCCATTTTTTCAGCTGCTTCAACAAGATTTCTCATTCCTCCTTCATTAACCTCCTTTGCATACTCGATTTTTTTATCAGCTTCTGGTGGAATTACAGCTGCTAAATGAATGACATAATCTACACCTTGCACTATTTTTTCAGCATCTCTTTTATTTCGGATATCTCCCCAAATAGTTTCAAAAGATCCTTTCTTTTTTAATATACGATAAACTTTTTTTGTTTTCCTTGTTCTTTTATCAAAACACCTAACATTGTATCCTTGTACCAAGAGTTCTGTTAATGTACTTTCACCAACATTGCCGAAAGATCCAGTTAGAAGTATTCTCATACAGATTTGAACAAATTAGCTTATATTTAATATTTCCTTCAAAATCTAATGTTAAGAAAGAGGAATATTTTTTGTGGTTATTTTTGGAAACATATAATGAAATGCAGCATACAATAAAGCTATAGAAACTACTTCTGCAATAATCATTATCCAATAACCAAAGAAACCTGCTATTAATGCAAGTCCATAGATTATGATTGTCACAAAAATGAAACCAACAATATATTTTATTATCTTATGACTAGTTTGAATTTCCTCTAAAACAATTTTATATTTTAGTTTTCCAAATAATAGTGCTTTGAAGAATAAACCTGCTACTCCTGCTATCGGGATTACGGGAAGATATAGAAGACCAAATTTGAATATCTCCCAAAATTCAGGATACTTTATACTAAATAAAAACCAGCTTAAATATCCTAGTATAATTGTTCCAAAGAAATAAGGTATTTTTGCTTTAACTTGATCTCGAACTGCAATAGGCATCGAAGCAGTTATTGTCTCTCCACCAGCTTCTATGTTCGTAAGACCTACTATAAGCATATAAGTTGTCATTACAATGTAAAATAATAATATTAGAAAACTCATTGACATTCCATAATTACCAATTGGACTATGTTCAAAAGGAACAATAGCACCATAAATCGGAATCATTACAGGCATAATTAGATACATAATCCCTTGCATCTCTCTTGTAATGATTGCTAAATCTCTTTTAAAAAACGCTCCAACAGGACTAGATTTCTTTATAACAATATCATCTAATTCTGTTTTCCTTACATCATCTTCTCGTAATTGAATATCTGTAGATGTAATGGATCTTAATGTTCGTAGAGCTTTAGAAAACATGAAGACAGTTAATATAACAAATAAAAAGAAACCAGTAACTGAGCCTACTACAACAAGAGGAGGTAATTCAAAAAAGCCAACTATTGTTCCGGTAAGTAAATAGCTGCCAGAGAATGGGTAAGCAATGAAACTTAGTACTATGTTAATAATGTTTGCTGTTTCAGGAAGTAAATATTCTGTATTATAAAGTAGTGGGATTTGGTTCATCGCTGCTTGTATCAAATACATTGCTGCCATTGAAACAATAAGATAGAGTAACATTGTAGCTATTCTGATGATATTATTCTTCTTACTACCTCCTTCGTGTTCTTCCATAACAACAGCCATCTTTCGTCCAAGGATAATTGCGATACTTAGATAAAACACGACACTAACTAATGAATAAATTAAACTAAATATAATAAGTATTGTACAATTTACGATACCAATTTGATCTCCTAAAAAAAAGCCAATACTTGCAATTGAACCTATAGGTAGAACTAGAGCCATAACGACTAGTTGAACATTCAAACTTCTGAAGAATGTAAATAATCCAAGTTTTTCAACTTCCCTTTTACCAAAAGGGAGTGTGTTTATCCATTCATATGGACCTCCTGACATTAATCCCCATAAAAATGTAATTGAAAAAACTAACAGGATTACTGGTTGTAGAAGTAGAAATGCTCCAATTGATCCTCCACCAACCAATGTTACCCATTCAATACTTATACCAGATAAAAGAGATCCATATATTTCTCCAAAAGATCTTAGAGGTAAGATGAATAGAATTGCAATATAGAATGCTCCTAAGATTTTTAATATTATGTCAGGCATTCTAGCCATTTTATCTTTCTCAATTCTTTCCAAAAATTTTGCTTGATTACTACCTGCTGATTGAAGCTGAGAATGAAGGACTCCTTCTCTGTAGATTTTCTTGGAAAGTTTGTAAAGCTCAATGTTTTGCACTGTTTTCCCTCTCATTTCTTTTTATTATTTCTCATCATTTTTCTCAGATTATTAATTATATGGTTAACTGATTCATCCTGTTCTGTTAATCTCAAGAAGATGTCCTCAAGATCTGCACCAGCTTTATTAGCCATCTTTGAAAGCTCTTCAACTGTTCCTACTGCAATTAATTTTCCGTGATTAATGATAGCTATTCTGTCACACACTTCTTCAGCAACTTCCAAGATATGAGTTGAGAATATAACAGAACCCCCTCGATCTGTATGAAGTTCAATAATTTCTTTAACTAATTTAGCAGATTTTGCATCTAAACCTGTGAGTGGTTCGTCCATGAATAATAAATCTGGATCATGTAATAGTGATGCAATGACTTGCATTTTTTGCTTGTTTCCTCGAGACAAAGTTGCTATAAGTTTGTCATAATACTGAATTGCTTCTAAACTATCAAAATAATATCTTAATTTTTCTTGAGCTTCAGCTTCATTGAGATTGCGAATTGAAATTATGAAATCAAAGAGTTGTCTAGGAGTCATTGATTTGTAAATTAAAGGTTCTTCTGAAACATATCCTATATTATTTTTTATTGCAATTTCATCTTTCCCTGGATTGAGTCCGAAAACTTCTATCTCTCCATGGTCAGGCTCTAACAAACCTAAAAGAAGTTTTACACAGGTTGTTTTACCAGCACCATTAGGTCCTAAAAGACCAAAAATTTCTCCTTTCCTGACTTCGAAAGATACATCGTTTACAGCAATAACTGAACCAAACGATTTTGTTAAATTTCTTACTTTAACAAAATGTTTTCCATTTCCTTCCACAATGTTTGATTCAATAAAATCAGATTCTATATTTTCTAATTTCTCTGTTATAACTTCATCGTTCATTTCTTCTTTCACTTCTAATCTCCAACTGATGCGCTCTTTTTCTTAAGCACTTATAAGTGCTCTAATTATTGCGAAGATTGATTTTTCGTTGCCGATAAAATCTGTCGATCTCCTCTTCTAATTTCAAAATGTACATAGATGCTTATAAAGCATTAGAAAAGAAAATTTGTCATAACAAAAAATTATCACTAAATTAAATAGTCTATCAATGAATTACATTTCTTAGCTAGTTCAATGGCTTTCTTCGTAAAACTTGGAGGGAGTGGAGAGTGTTGAATAAATTCCCTCAATTTTAACTGAGCTTTGTCTTCTTCAATTAAAGAGAAAGATGTAATAATGAATGCCATATCAACAAGTTTTCTTAGTTCATGGAAAATCAAAACAGATGATTTTTCAATATCTTTATTCTTATTTTCCTCAAGAATATTCAAGAAGTAATTGCTCTCGTCTGCTCCTTCTACTCTACCTGTTTCTAAATTAATTATAGTTTCTTTATCTGTTATCTTATTCATATTTGATAGAGTTTCAAAAGTTGAAAAAGACATCCCGAAAAGTCTAGAGTCAGAAATCAGATTCTCATCCCTGATCATTTCATCAACTATAACCCATTCTCTAGTATCTGTACTAAAATGCTGTAGAAATATTGAGAGAGTATCTATTACTAAACGTACAGACAATCTATCACCAAAAACATAAACAGGATTTCCAATAATAATTGAGTAAACAACTTGTTCTAAGTTTCGTTCAATTGCTTTGAAGAGAAAAGCTAAAGATAACTCTTCAATATCTATTCGATAAAATCTTATTCCAGGATCTTCAATTTGTTGAATATAATCTAAGATATCAAGCATTTCATATTGAAATTGAGTAGACGATTTTTGATGAATCATTTCTTTAAGTATTGGATAAAGTCTAAACAATGAGTAATCTAGTTCTCTAGGAAATTTAAGTACTCCAACATTCGTTTTTTTTCCATCTGTTCTTAAAATCACATAAACTACACATTTCTCTTC
>JAEOTG010000176.1 GCA_016839985.1 Candidatus Heimdallarchaeota archaeon
CAAAATAAGACCTTTTTTTCTCGACTCTTTCCTTTTCTTGTATAGCTTCTTGGGATCTTGCATCAAAATCTAATCTATGTTTAATATATTCTTTAAGATTCATTCCTGTACTCCTCAATCTATAAGCTATCATCAAATAAATAACTAATAATGATAGAGATATTGTGATTGAGTACATTAAAATTCTAAAGAGAGTTATATCCATCTCAAGAAAATTATCTAATCCATTTATAATTAAATAAGTAAAAATTGCAATAATTAAAGGGACAATAATAAATAGAAAAACAATATCAATAATTATAGTTGTTATAGCAAAACCTTTACCTGCAAAAAATAGTATTATATAATTCACAACAATATATGTTGCAAATATTGCAATTATTATCCAAGAATATACAATCAACGTTGTATTCTGAGTTACAAAAGAATATGTTACAAAAGCAATAAGAGCAACAGCAATTACAATTTGCTGTAAGATTTTTTCTCTCTTCAGAGATATGACTCTTTTTGTTGAAACTTCACCTTTTTCTTCTTCTACTACTCTTTTTTCTGTTAGATCCTTTGGTAATTTGGTTCTACATTTAGTGCAGTATGGAATGTTTTTATCTGTCTTTTCCATGCAGTTTGGACATTTAATAAAGATAGTTTTTGGAGTTTCAGGGATTTTTTGTTTCTTCTTTTTCTTTGCAGCTTTTATTCCAATTTCTTCTCGTTTTAGAGTTTTTTCTCGCAATCTTTCAATAGCAGTTGTAGATTGTATGTGATGTTTTGTTGTTTCAATTTCTGGTTTAGTTCTTCTATCTTTAACAAAAAAGGAACTTTTAGCTGAATAAGGTTTAATTTCTTTAAGTATTATTAATTTTTTCACATTTAAAATATCAAGTATGATTTTGATTCCTACAATTATCATCAGAATTGATTCAATTGGTCCTTTGAAGATTAGAATTAAAATTTCAACAGAAGCATCAGAAGACCAATTTGCTATACCTCCTAATAATGAAAAAATAATAGTATAAATTGCAAAAATAGTGTAGAAAATACTTCCAATCCTTATTTCAAATATTGATTTAATTTGGCTAAAAACTTTGTTTAATTTCATAAATGCAATAACTCTACCAAAGAGAATTGCTATCCCAACAAATCCTGCAGTTGGAGGGAATCCTAGAAGAACCAGATCTAGAACGATTGCTCCTGCATAGAACATGATCCATGTAAAAAATTGTCTTCCTGTTTTGGTAATATGATCAACAAAAAAGACATCTGTAATCTCTTTTATTCCTTGAGCAATTGGAAATAAACTGATAGCTGTTAATGCAAACAAAACATAACCTAGGAATTCTGTTTGAAACGACCAGTAAAATAAGAATCTGTCAAGGATATTAAGTATTCCAGCGATTATGAAAAGAACTGAACCTCCTATAACAAAGAAGGAGTATTTTCTAATATAAGACTCGGTTTCAGCCATTAATTTTCACTTCTATTCCATTATATGGATTTTTACAGATAAGAGTGTCAAAAAAGCTTTTAAGAAGCTTTTCTTTCCTCTACAGAATAAACTTATTAAGTTTTAGTTTTTCAGTCTAGTTTCAGCCTTGTTTCGAATTTCTTATTACTAACCAAAATCTTTATCTCGAAACTATAAATCATCTCATTAAGATGGATAAAATAAATGCTGAAGAAATAACTATAAAATTAATAACCAGAATTCAATGGCTTTCTTTTAAAAGAGATTTTTTGAGAATTTTTCATGATGATCCTGAGTTAGTAAACGCATCAAGAATTCAGAGATTTTATGTTTTCAGAAGTGTAAGAAAAAATGCCGAGAATTATTTCTGTTATTATCAGGAAAAAAAAGCAGGAATGCTTTCTTTAAGAACTAATAGAGGTTCTGAAGCTTTTATCTATGGAATAGGTGTTGAAGAAGAATTTCGAAAAAAAGGCATTGGGAAATTTATGATGAATTTTTCTGAAGAAAGAGCTAAAGAACTGAAAAAGAAATTCATTGCGTTAGCAGTTACTACAGAAAATGATCCAGCTATAAATCTATACAAGAAAACAGGTTATAGTTTTTTAGGAGAAGGTACAACATTCATATCAATTCCAGTGGAAAAGATTGAAAGCAAAGGGGAATATAAAATAAAAATAAAACCAATCACTAATTATAACTCAAAAGCCAAATTGGAATTCTCAAAGTTTCGTTTGGGAGAAATTGATTCTATTTCTTCTCAAACTGGTATTCAGTATATGAAAGAAAACCGAATGGAAGGTTATCATAATAGCATCAGTAAATTTATGCAAAAAGGTATTGGGAATTTCTTTATAGTTTCTCATGAATCTAAAGATGTTGGTTGTGTTTTATCCATTGATAGAATAGTAAATA
>JAEOTG010000177.1 GCA_016839985.1 Candidatus Heimdallarchaeota archaeon
GTAATCAAAATCTTTCTTTCTATGAAAAAATCACTTCCACTTGCTATCCATGAAATAATAGCAGCTAAAATAAAACCTGCTCCATATGCAATATCAACAGTATTGAAACTTTTTTGATACAAGCCTATGAAATAGAATATCAGGAATAAACTAAAAACTGCAAGTAAACTCCATAAAATTGCAATAATCATAATTATCAATTATAAATGATAGAGGTAATATTATTTATTTTTGGTCTTGTTAAAAATACGAAGAAAGCGTAATGATTATTATTACTGTAAATTATTACATTTTAGAATGAAGCCTAGCCAGTTCAAAACTAGTGTTTATAATGTTGGAGAAAAATACGGTTATCTTCCTTATATGATTGAAAGATATATTGAGATACTTGGAGAGGAAGAAACCACAAAATTGCTTCATTTCTATGAATCAGAATTGCCTAAAGTAATCAGGTTAAACTCTTTAAGATCACAATATTCTGAAACTATAAAGTTGTTAACAAAAAAGAGAGTAGAATTAATAGATATACCAGATATTGAAGAAGGAAAGGAAATTGTAAGATCACGAATCCCTATTGGAGCAACTCCTGAATATCTAAATGGTTACTATATTTTACAAGGAAAAAACTCAATGTACCCTTCTCTCATACTCAATCCTAAGGAACACGAGCTTATAGGAGATTTTGCTGCGGCACCAGGAGGAAAAACTACTCATCTTGCTCAATTAATGAAAAACAAAGGAAATATATTTGCTTTAGAATTAAGTTTGAAAAGATGTAGAAGTCTAAAAGCAAATCTTTCTCGTATGGGTGTGAAAAATACTACTGTTTTTCACATGGATACAAGAGAAGTAGCAACTCTTGGTGTAGAGTTTGATAAAATTCTTTTAGATGCTCCTTGTTCAGGATCTGGGGTAATTAGTTCAGATCAATCAAGAAAGTTCTCAAAAACACTAGATGATATAATGAACTATCATAAGTATCAAGTTTCTCTTTTGTCTAGCTCTTTAGAAGTATTAAAACCAGAAGGTAAACTAGTATATTGCACATGTTCTCTTGAGCCTGAAGAAAATGAATATGTTATTTCAAAGGTTTTGGATAAATTTGATATTGAATTGGTTGAGGTTAATATCAAAGGTGATATAGGATTAGAAAAATTCCAAGATTATGATTTCAATTCAGATATTACAAAAACAAAAAGACTCTATCCTCACAAGACTTGCGGAGAAGGATTCTTTATTGCAAAAATGGTGAAAAATAGATGAAAAAAACTATTCCTGTTTTTCGTAGAGCAACTAATGAAGAAGAAATTTTGATTAAGGAGATTTTTAATTATTTTCTTAATCAAACATCCCCTAATCCATTAGATTATTATCATATATGGACTAAGGAAGGAAAGATTGTAGAGATATATGCGGTGCCTGAAGAAACTAATGAATTATTGCAGAATATAGATAGACCTGTTTATTCATCCGGAATTCCATTGGGAAGCATCTTTCAAAACAAGTTTCATTTAGAAATTGAAGGCGCTTGCTTAATAATGCCTTTCACTGACAAAATCATAGAAATAAAAACAGATCAATTTCTATACGGAAAACCCATTTTTGTTGAAAATATGAAAAGTTTCGAAACAAGCTTTGAAAATGGAGATTTACTGATAATTATAGGTCAAAACAAGCTTCATTATGGTGTTGGTGTTTCTAGAATTAGTTCGAAAAGTATACAAGATGCAAAAGCCAATACAATATTTATTAAAGAATCTGAACAGAAACCAAGAGATAGAGGATGGTACTTAAGACACGGAAATTAATGGTGAAAAAAATCTCAAAAATATGCTTTTAGTACTAAAATCAGTCATTTAGTGAAATCAAGAGATAACAAAAAATATTTAAATATTGTTTGAAGTGTTAATTTAGTTTTATCAACTTTATTTACAAATATGAGACTTCATTCTGTTGCATATTTGTTCTATGATAAAAATAAGGGTTGGACATATTGAGCTATAAAGAAGTGCTAGAACAGATTTCTAGAGACATACACGAAGAATTACCTGATAATTCAGAGATAAGTAGAATTGAATTTGAAGGTCCTGAAGTTGCAGTTTACTCGAGAAATCCAAAAGTTTTAGTTGATGATGAAACAATAATTAAAGAACTTGCAAAGAAGTTAAGAAAACGGATTGTAATTAGATCAGATCCAGATGTAAGACTCCCAAAAGATCAAACAATGTATCTAATAAATGAATTAGTAGGAAAGGAAGGAGAAATTACTACAATAGATTTTGACGAGCTTGTTGGTGAAGTTGTAATTGAAGCACTTAAACCAGGAGTCATTATTGGGAAATCTGGTGATATGCTGAGAACTATTATTTCAAAGACTCTCTGGCGACCTAGGGTAATGAGAACTCCACCTATCGAGTCACGAGTAATAAAAACTGTTAGACACCTCTATCAAAAACATTCGAAGAAAAGACAAGATATCCTTCGTGTTATTGGAAAACGTATTCACAGACCTGTTATTTATAGAGATGACACAATAAGAGTAACAGCTTTGGGAGGTTTTGCTGAAGTAGGTAGAAGTTCTGCTTTAGTTCAAACTGGAGAGAGTAAAGTTTTGGTTGATTGTGGGATTAATGTAGGAAGTAATTCGCCTAACAATACTTTCCCAAGATTTGATTTACCTGAATTTGATATAGAAGAACTTGATGCTGTTGTAGTATCACATGCACATTTGGATCATTCAGGTTTTGTTCCATATCTCTTTAAGTATGGATATAAAGGTGCAATTTATGCCACAAGACCAACAAGAGATTTAATGACGATGCTACAACTTGATTATTTGGATGTCGCAAATAAAGAAGGAAAAACTCTTCCTTATGAACAGGATGATATTCGTGAATCAGTATTGCATACAATTGTTTTAGATTATGGTGAAGTAACAGATATTTCACCAGACATTAGACTAACATTTCATAATGCAGGACATATAGTTGGAAGCGCAATTCCCCACCTTCATATTGGTGAAGGAGTCTATAATCTTGCTTTTGCTCAAGATATAAAATATGCAAAATCAAATCTTTTAGATCCTGCTATTTCAAGATTTCCAAGGCTAGAAACGCTTTTTATTGAATCTACATATGGAAAACCTCAGGATATTCTTCCGTCAAGAACTGAATGTGAAGATTTACTAAGGAATATAGTATTCGACACGATACAAAAAGGAGGAAAAGTTCTTATCCCTGTATTAGCTGTAGGAAGAGCACAAGAGATATTAGTGGTTCTGGAAGGGATGATGAGAGATGGTAAAATACCAAACATCCCAATATATACAGATGGGATGATTAGAGAGGCTTCTGCAATAACAACTGCTCATCCTGAATTCTTATCCAAGAGTCTAAGAGAAAGAATTTTTCATGAAGGACAAAATCCATTCCTTGCTGAGCAAATAAATCAAGTTGCTTCACCTGAAGAAAGAGATTTGATAATTCAAGGGGATCCAGCTATCATAGTTGCGACTAGTGGGATGCTTAATGGAGGACCAAGTGTTCTTTACTTTAAAGCTTTATGTCAAGATTCAAATAACTCTTTGATTTTTGTGAGCTATCAAGGAAAAGGTACTTTGGGAAGTAAAATCCAAAAAGGTATAACTGAAATTCAAATGGTTGAAGAAGGAAAAACAGTAATGTACCATATTGCCATGGGAGTTCATAGTATCACTGGTTTTACAGGACACAGCGATCGAAGAGAGTTGGAAAATTACATAAACAAAGTAATACCAAAGCCTGAAAGAGTTGTAGTAATACATGGTGAGGAAAGCAAAGTCACAAAATTCGCATCTTGGGTTTACAAAACTACTAAAAGAGAAAGTCTTGCACCTCCAAATGGTACAACAATAAGATTGAGATAAGAATCAAAAGCGTAAATTCCAAATATCATCTTTAAGATAATGGAGAAGTTTTACAACTTTACCTTTCTTAGTTTTCTTGAAATCTTGTGAATTGAGAAGTGATAATCCAATCCCTAAAATAGATTCAGCTTTTTCTTCATGGATTGAAACTATTGTGTTTGTTTTGATATCATCATCAAAATGAACTATCCCTGGTGCCATAACATCTGCACCATTCGTTATAAAACGAATTGCACCTATATCGACAATAACTTTGGGTAAAATAGAATCTACTCCCCTCAAATAGTGAATAGTTGGAATATATATTCCTTCATACAAGAAAAATGATGCTTTACCTTCTTTTATTAGGAATTTTCCTTTATCTGTTTTTACTTCCTCTATGTCCGAAGTCTCTTGTAATAAATTAGATGCACTTTCTCCATAAATTTGATTCAATTCCATTAAAAGAAGTTTTTTTTCTTTTTTCGATAAAAACTTTCTAGCTTTTATTTGCATATTATTCTATCCAAAAACGCTTTATTGCTTTAATTTCTCTAAAATCGAGGTGTAGGAATCTTTAATTGCTTCATATCTTTCTTTGGAAGACATTCCCAATAAGTACATTTGCTCTTCATTTTCCAATCTTCTAGTGTATTCTTCTTTTAAAGATGTTATAAACTGATCAATCGAATCTTTAACATTAGAAATCAAGTCAACGCCTGGTTCAGGTATGGTGTAAATATACTTTAGAGTTGGATAAGTATCAGCTTTTCTCTCAATCAAACCTATATCCAACATTTGTTTTAGATGCTTTTCAACTGCTGGTCTTGAAATTTGGAGCTCTTTTGTTAGTTCATCTGCAGTAAACTTCATATTGCTCAATAATGTCAATATCTTTCTACGTGAAGCATCTCTAAAAATAGAATAAATAACGTCAACTACCGGAATCTCTTCTTTTTTTGAGCTCATTGATAATTGAAATTATTGTTCCTTCCTTAAATCATTGTCGGTTTAAACTGAAAGGTTAAAGCTTAAAACTAGAGCTTTTAAAGCATTACCTAATTAATTAAAAAAAAGGATATATAAAGCGGATTTAATATGTTCATGAGGTGGCAATGTGAGCCAAAATGAAATTAAAATGTATAGAGAATTATTAGACCTTTTAGAAAAAAGGTATGACAATGGTGAGATTGATAAAGCAAGCTATGTAGAATTGAAAGAACGTTATAATTCAAAATTAGAAAAAGTTAGAGAGGATATAGAACTTCTTAAGGAAGCTCCTGAAATACGAGTATCTGGTTCAAAAACAATTTCTAGTGATTCTGTAGCAATTGCAGGATCAGCAACTATTGCTGGAGGGAAAGTAATGAGGGATATACGTATTTCTGGATCTGGTAAGATTAGTGGTGACGTTGAATGCAAAGCACTCAGATGTTCAGGATCAGTAAAATCAATTGGTAATATTATTGCTCATGGAGACATTAGATGTTCAGGATCTTTTAAATGTGAAAAAAACATTGAAGGAGATGGAAACGCAACATTTAGTGGGGCTTCTAA
>JAEOTG010000178.1 GCA_016839985.1 Candidatus Heimdallarchaeota archaeon
GCGTCCTTGTACCAGAAGCGCTCTATATGCTGGGGTGAATGCTGATGCTGAGGCTTCGTTGAGGTTGATACGCTCTATCTGGATGGTGTCGAAGCGCTGCCCTATGAGACTGTATACACTGGAGGCGTCTTTAGAGGAAGATGTTAGAAAGGTTGATGTCAAAAAGGGTCAGGCACGGAAGTGAACAGCCCTAAGACTAATATGTAGTGCCCATAGCAAGTGGCGTGGAGCCTAAAGTTAGAAAACGGCTTCTAAAACGATGTCGAACTTCAGGTCGCTATGTTCGACTCAGTTGTCTACTATTTTTATTTAAGACTATACCTGAATTTATCTTGAATCTAATTGCTCTTTCAACCAACAACTTTTACATATTTTTCCAGCTGTCGCTTCCCCACATTTTTCACACTCTTTCAATTCTCCCTTTGTATGCCCACCCTCAATTAAATTGAGAAATTTATCCTGTCCTCTAAGGATATTAAAAGAAAGCATGGGTTGCTTTTCTTGAGTTTTAAAAATAAATTCTCTTACTTCACCTCTATAAGCTTCCACAGAATAAGGACACTGAATCTCTTGGTATTCTAAATCATTAATAACACAGTACATTACAATTTCAGCTTGAGGAGTAGAACGAAAGGGTTTTGCTCTTGGCACTAAGCTTTCATGAATCTTTTTTGGTTTTGGATTCAATCTAGTTAATCTTTGTATGTCCCCTCTGATTATATTTAGAAGGATAGTCTCTACTTCATCTTCAAGATTATGAGCTGTAACTAAAACATCCGCGTCAATTTCCTTTGCAGCATTGTTTAAAAGTTTCCTTCTTAGAATGCCACAATATGTACAAGCTCCAAATTCTCTTTTTTTTCCTCTCTCTCCTAATATTCTTATTATTTCATCCAAACCATACCCAAAATCTTTCTCAAAAGAATAAATATGATGCTCTAATCCTAATTTGGATACATGTTTTTTAGCATACAATAGTCCCTCGTCTCTGTAATTCTCTATTCCTTCATCTATAGTAATAGCTACTATTTCACTTTCTGGGAAATTTTTTTCAATTTTATGTAGAATATCTAATAGAGCTACACTATCTTTTCCACCTGAAATACCTAAAGCAATTCTATCCTTTCTTCCGAACATTTTGTTTTTTGTAATTTCTTTCTGAACTCTTTTTCTCATCTGTTCATTAAGATGTTGAACACATAATGATAATTTATCATATGGTCGTAGGTATACAGCCTGATTTCCACAAAACGTGCATTTCATTTACATTACCATCTAAATTTGATCATTGAAAGAATAATATTAATCAATAATATACAGAGGCTGAAGAATCTCAATGCGGTTAGTATTTTTTTACTTTTATTATCATTATATCCTTTGATTTTTAAATAATCTCTTATGATTTTATCACCATCTGATATCCATAGTGGAAGCATATTTAGAAAGACTGCCATTATACTTAGATTAAGAGTATATAGAATTTCAATATCCCAATAGTATGGAAACCAAACAGAAAGCCAACCAGCTTTTGGGGGTCTATAATTAAAAATATTCACTCCAAGATATATTTTACTCGTACTATTTGTGTTAGTATTGGGATCCATTCTTGTGGGTTTAAGCGGAACAATTGTTCCATTTAATAGTTTCAAATAAAGCAAACTTGAATTTATATAATTAGCAAGAACTATACTATAATCCCCAACATCGTTAATTTCAGAGTAAACGACTGCTAATTCTGTTGTATTATATATCCCTATATTTTGAATTATATCTCCTCTAGTTATTCCCGCATTAATTGCTGGATAATCATCGTATACTTTAGTGATTAAAACACCATCAGAAGTTTTGTATCCAATTGAATTGATAAAAGGAGATAGCAAATAAAGAACTAAGAAGAAAATTGCTAAGAACGCATTCACTGCTGAACCATTCATAAATACCTTGATTCTTTTCTTTAAGTCAGCTTTTTCCATACTCTCTTTTGCTAATTCAACAAAAGCTCCGAATAGCACAACTAGTATTAATATCCCTGAAGACTTGATTTCTATCCCTTCTCTTCTAGCCATAACTCCATGTGCGATTTCATGAGGTACGAGAACAAACAAAATAGGAAGGATGAACAACAAAGCAGCTCTAAATTCCATTGTTACTCCAGGAATAATAAGTTGTAATCCTAATCCTGCTGGAGATTTGAAAAGAATAAGAAATGGATTAACCAAGAAGAACCCAAACAATACAATCGTTATAATTCCTGCCAGGATTTTACCTATATTATACACCCACTTCCAGAATGTTTTCCATTTGTCTCCCATTCTTATTAGAAGTTTATTAAAAAACTCTGTCTTGAAAATCAAACCTAAAGGAAAAAAATGAATCCCAAATCTCTCTAGCTTCAAAAACCTACCCAACCATGTCAGAACCAGTAATCCCATTACAATTATAAGTAAAACCTGTAGAGCTGTAAGCATCGTTTATTCCCTTTGAAATCTAAAATACAATAGGGGTTTATAAAACTGTTTTTTTGCATATTCTACGCAATCTGATACTTTTTATTGATAAAATTAAAAGCTAAATTGAATGAGAAGAATCACAAAATGGTTTAGTAATAGGGTAGTTGGGCAACCATCAAAAGGTTGTCAGTTATGTTCTCTTGGATCTAAGCTTGTTCTCTTTATTACAGGAGAATGTGATTCAAACTGTTTCTATTGTCCTCTTTCAAAAGAAAAGCGAAAAGATTTGATTTTTGCAAATGAACAACATATTACTTCAATTCAAGAAGCAATCCATGAAGCAAAAATGATCTCAGCATTAGGGGTTGGAATAACTGGAGGAGAACCTACAAACTCTATTTCAAGAGTTCTTTCTTATATTTCGGAATTAAAAAAGGAATTTGGAAACTCTTTTCATTGCCACCTTTACACTTCTTATGCGATTTCTGAAGATTATCTTAATCAACTTCATAATGCAGGATTAGATGAAATTCGATTTCATCCTCCTCGATTAGATTTCTCTAAAGATATTAAATCATCAATCAACCATGCGAAAAAACTAGACTGGGATGTAGGAATAGAAATCCCCGTTATCCCAGATGAGAAACAAAAAATCATTGATATTATAGATTATTCAATTAAAAACAATCTCGATTTTATAAATTTGAATGAGCTAGAGATAACAGAAACGAATTTCAGTGTGATGGAAAAGAAAGGTTACAAAACAAAAAACTCTATTAGTGCTGCAGTGTTAGGAAGTGAATATTTAGCTCATTATTTATTGAAGAAATACAAGAAATCAAAAATCACAATTCATTATTGTTCCTCTCGGTTTAAAGACAGAACCCAATTACGTAATCGGTATATAAGAAGGGCAAAAAATTATGCAAAATCTTATGATGAAATTACTGACGATGGTTTGATAGTTAGGGCTAGAATAATAGTTAGCGATAATGAACAGCTGGTTAAAATTCATAGTGCTTTGGTTAATGAATATAAAGTAGATGAAGAAGACTTAGAAATTAGAGAAGAAAATAATATGCTCTTTTTGCATTGGTGCGATGCTCAAGAATATGGACAGGACCTGAACAATCAATTTCAAAATAAAATTAAATCAATTCACATAATACATCAATATCCATATCCTGAAGGAATTATTACTTATCTAGAACCTATAGTTGAAGCTGATAAAATCTAATTATCTTTTATAGGATACCGTAAAAGTGCTGCTATCCCTCCTAGTTTTGAGAGTTGTTCTCCAGATTCATGATGAATTGACATTAGAACTGTATTTCCTCTCATTGTTGCATTATCCTCAACAATTTTATCGATTTCCATTCTTCTGGAAATGTTATCAATTCTAAGCTGATCATCACTTATTAGTAAAGTTTCAATAGCCCCCATAGATAAGGCATTCTTAACATTCTCAAACCCATATGTAACTGTACCCGTATCTTGTCCTATTCTTTTGAAAACTTCTTCTAGTAGTCTTGTTTCATATGCAACTCTTTGATCTTTTGCAATTTTCTCAGGAAGTTTTTTAGATAAGACTTCTTTTAATCCTACTCTTCCACCTGTACTAGCATGAACTCTTCTTAATTTTCCTGACAAAACTGAATCTCTTGTTCGAATAAACTCTTGAAAATTTTCGGGAGTAAAACCTGGTCCTGCTAGTATGATTACTTGAGGTGTGTATTGCTGGTCTGTGTCTTTCAAGATTTGCAGTGTTTCATTGAAGAATTTTCCCATCTCACTTGTGTGCTGTTTTTCATCACTAAATTTGCGTGTTACAGAATAGGCATATTCCTTGATTATTTTAACTGAAAATTGTGTTACCATTGATATACAAGCTGTATTATCTTCAATTGTAACAATTAACACCTGCGCTAACATTGATGATTTCTCAATATCTTCAAGAATCTTTCTTTCTATAGGTCTCCATTCTTTTTTTGTGATTCGTGCTTTTTCCATTAGTGATAATGATAAAGAATGATAAGTTCCAATACTTATTAAATCTTCAGGACCACTAACAATTGTTCCTTTTATTCGTAAATTATCACCAAAACCATGGAATGCAAACTCCTCAATTTCTATTTCTAGCGTCATTTTTAATCTCTCACCAGAATCAGCACGACCTTCCTCTTCTTTTCTCCTTATCCTTCTTGAAGTGGTTGCTTTTATCCTGTCACCTATTTGGAGGATACGATAGATAGCGTAAAGATCGTCAATATTTTCTGGAATTAGTTCAACAAATCCATGTTTGTAATCCTTTTTGATGACTTTCATCTTTCTTTCTGCACTCCATGTTTTTGCATAGCTACTTAAAGTCTCAAACTATCATTTTTGACCTTTGTGTTCATGTGATTTTATAAGTGTTGAAAAATCTAAACCTCTCTCTTGAATGTCAGTAAAACTAATTCTATAACTATCACCTTTGCTTTTTATTAGTCCTTCAGGTACTGGAAGAAACATAAAATCAGTTCTTTTACCTACAAATTTTACACCTAAAAAAGCTTTACCACCAATTCTCTCAGCAAATTCTAATAATCCTTCAATTTGAGGTTCTTGAACATAAAAAACATCTTGCCGACAGGTTTTTACTTCTAAAACTAACATTAAATCCCTTTTTGCACAACCAGCTAATATATCAGGTCTTGGCATTTTACTTGTTCCTGAGGAAGAAGGAGCTCTCATTACTGCAAAACCATTTTCC
>JAEOTG010000179.1 GCA_016839985.1 Candidatus Heimdallarchaeota archaeon
ATAGTACGTATGTCTAATCCACCTAAGAAGATTTTAACAACAATAAAAGCGAATGGAATAGAACCTAGAAAATAACCAATTGCTGCTGCCCAAATGACATCAACCGTTATCATAACTGCAAATTTTGAAAGCTTCTTTAAAAACTTTGTTAGAGTATTTTCTTAAAGCTCTCATACGCTAAAACTGATATATTATTATTTTTCCAGTTTTTATGAGAATAATGGAAAAAAGAGAAATAAAGGATGACGATGATATTAAGAAAGCAGCAAAGCTAGCTGAGATGTGTTTTCATGAAGAAAGTTATGAAAGTAACATCAAATTCTATAAGAACTTAAAAGAATGCAATTTCTTTGGTTTGTTTGAAAATAATGATCTTTATGCTGCTGCAGGATCTTATGATTTCAATATCTTTATTCGGAATCAATTATTCAGATGTGCTGGTATTGCTAATGTAATGACACACCCAATTCAGAGAAAAAAAGGTTATGTAAGAAAATTAATGGAAGATCTCTTGATTTCAAAATTTGAAGAAGGATATACAATATCTGCTTTATGGCCTTTTAAACATAGTTTTTATCAAAAATTTGGATTTGATATAATTGAAAAACCAGTTTCTTATCGCTTCTCTCCCTCAGATATTAAAAATAATCTAAAAATTGGTGAAGGAGTAAACATAAGGGAAACAAAAGAAGAAGATTTTCCTCTTCTTAACAATATAGCTAAAAATGCAATAAATAAATATACAAGAATTATTGGAAAACACGATGCTTGGTCTCTAAGAGGTCCCCTTCAGAAGTTTATAACATACATATTCGAAAGAGAGAAAAAACCAGTAGGTTATATTTCATTTAAATTTAGAAAACCAAAAGATAAGGAATGGGGAAGTAATTTGGTCATAGTAGATTTTGCATATGTTGATATTGTGATTAAAAAAACAATTTTTGCATTTTTAAGAAAATATGAAGCTGATATAGGGGAGATAAGTCTAACAATACCATATGAAGAAGAGATTTTAGGTTATCTTAAAGACATTAAAGAGAACCACAAATATGCTCAATGGCCTGCAATGATACGAATCTTAAATCTAAAAAAAACACTCGAAAATTTATCATTTCATTCTGATATTGATGTTAAGTTATATGCAAAAATCAAAGATGATATTCTAAAAGAGAACGAAGGTTTTTGGCTGTTTAGAATTTCTAATGGTAACTGCTTTCTTGAAAAAATCAATAAAGATACAGTTCCAAATGAAAAAATACTTGATGCAGATATCAATCAAATTACACAGTTAATTGTAGGATATGCTAGTGTAGAGAATATCTTTGAGTCATCAAAAGAAAAAATCCCAGAAGGTTGGATAAATAAAAATATATTTCCACCAGTTCCTTGTTCACTAATGGTTTGGTTTTAAAATAAAAAGAAAAAGGATGTTTAGCTATAGAAATCTTCTTCATCTCTTGTTTCAATATCTCCGTCTTTAATCACGGGTTCTACTTGATATACTATTTTCCCTTTCCAATAATACTCTCCAGTTCGGTAGATAGGATTTTTCCTGAGATAAGCTAAAGTACTTCGAGGGATGTCGTATTTATTGCTGATTGTTGACATAGTGACATTGTCTTCAAACATTTGAAAAATCTCAACTCATTTTGGTCTTATCTCTTCATCTACTATTAGTTTTCCATCTTCAATCAAGTACCCATAGGGTGGACGGCTCATAATTTTTTGATCTTGAATCCTTCTTTTTATGCCGTACATACGCTTCTGACGGTATTTCTTCAATTCTTCTTCCCCTAAAAGATCATAAATCCTTGTAACTAGCATTTCATCAGATTCTTCAGTTGCTCTAATTTCAACGCCCATTGTTCTAAGAAGAACAGATGAATATCCAAGCATGTCTACTTCTCTTGAAATTCTATCTCTTGTTTGGACCCAAACTTCTCTTACTGGATTTTCAGGATGTTCTTTTAGGGTTTCAGAAATGAAGTTTAACATCTTTCTAAAACCTGGTCTTTCTTCCACGTGACTATCGCCTGAAACATCTTCATCAAAAAAAGTTTCCATAATATGTCTATAGCCTATTGTTCCTATTTTCTTATTTATAACATCTACTTGAGTGTCTTTTCCCGTTTCTTGATCTGCGGTACTAACTCTAACGTAAGTTACAACATTAATATGCATAGTTGTAAGAAGGTCCCTCCTTTTTATAACGTATTGTAATATTTAGATGATATACGCGCTAAGATTATTTTTGTC
>JAEOTG010000180.1 GCA_016839985.1 Candidatus Heimdallarchaeota archaeon
ACATCGATTTTAACTACATCATTTCTTCTAATAATAAGCTCATCTTCCCATGGAGAGGTATAATGAGCTGCATGATTGTTAATAGCAACATTTAATGGAAAGGCAGGTTTCATACCAGCTTCTTCAATCATTTTGTCAGCTGTTTCGCACAAAACAAGTGCTTTTACTCCAGGTTTAGCTTTTTCTTTAAGAAGTTCTCGAATTTTTATAGCTACTTCGCCTGCTTTCTTATATTTATCTAAAGGTGTTTCTTCTATTTCTTCCTCTTCAACAGTCTCTTCAGCTTCTTCTTTTTTATCTTCAACCTTTTGTTTTTCGCTAGCCATTATTTTCACCAGAGTTGAAAACTTCTTGTAATTTATATATTTAACTTTGATGTTTTAACACAATGTACAAGCAAAAAGTTATATGTAAATTTCAAGAGAACAAAAAATTCTTAAACGACATATTTTTCATTTTATCTGTTTACACAAATTCAAAAACATATGTGATTAATTATGGTACTCAATTTTCAAGAGATTTTGAACAAAGTTCCTGATTATAAAGAATTCATGACAGTTGATGAACTTGATGAATCGAGCAGGAAATTAGCAGAACAGTATGAAAGTGTTAATTTAATTGACATCGGAAAAAGTGATTCAGGGAGACCTATTCTATGCTTAAAAATTGGTAATGGAAAGAAAAATGCCTTACTATTTGCATTCCCTCACCCTAATGAACCAATAGGAAGCATGACTGTTGAATACCTTTCTAACTATCTACCTAAGAATCCTGAGTTACTTCAAGAAATGGATTATACTTGGTATTTTATAAAAGCCATTGATATTGAAGGTGCAATCTTAAATGAAGACTGGTTCAAAGGAGAATTTACTCCGCTTAAATATGCTCGTAACTACTACAGACCCCCTGGTCATGAACAGGTAGAATGGACATTTCCAATTGAATATAAGAAACTCAAATGGGATACACCTCCTCCAGAAACTAAAGCATTGATGAAAATTATAGATGAAGTAAAACCAGATTTCATGTTTAGCCTTCATAATGCAGGTTTTTGTGGAGTGTACTGGTATGTTTCACATGATATTAAGGAGATGTATCCAGAATTTATTAAACTTGCAGAAGATCAAGATTTACCTATTCATCGTGGAGAACCGGAAACTCCATACATTAAAGAATTTCATCCTGCAATCTTTAATATGTTTGGAATTCAAGAAGCATATGATTTCTATGAAGAAAACGGAGTTGAAAATCCTCAAGAATTGATAAAAAATGGAACTTCATCAGACGATTACCTTAAGAGAGTGACTAATGATCAAGGTTATACTCTAGTATGTGAAATGCCATATTTCTACGATAAAGCATTAGATGATGATTCTCCTTCAATGTATGATCGGAGAGAAAAAATGCTGGAAATGTATGATTTCAGTATAGAGGTTTTTAAATATGCAAAAGAGCGATTTGAGTTAATTCGTGAATTCTGCAATCTTACCTCTCGATTATTTACTACTACTGCAGACTATATCGACAATTTTAAAAAAAGAATAGAACCTAGAATCCATTTCACTAAAACCTCAGATAAGTATGAAGGGAAAGCAACTGTAGCTCAAGCTTTTGATTCTATGGTGGCTAGTCGATATTATAGTTCTCTTCGATTGGCTATGATATCAAGACTATGTGAAGAAGTAATAAACTCTCATCCTGAAAGAATTAAAAAGATATCAATCATCAAGTCAGAATTAGACTCCAAAGTGGAAAAGATTATCGAAGATGTGTTAAATAGTACAGATTTTGAAGTGATACCAATCCAAAAACTCGTAAAAGTTCAAGTTGGAAGTGCTTTAATTGCTATGAAACATCTCAAAGATTGATTATAATTTAGATTCAGTAATTTCTAGGAATAGATAAAATGCATTTGTAATCAGTTGTATAATGTGGAAAATAGAAGAAAAAAAGAAAAAAGAAAATTAGAAAAAGCCTGGAAGTCCTTTGAAAGCACAAACTATACCTGCAAGGAAAAGCAAAACAACTAGTATCCAACTGGCAATATCTTTATTTGAGCTAAATCTTCTGCCGTCTGGGGTGAACATTCTCTTTATCATAACGATTGGTCGGGGTGTGCGTCGGTACCAACCTTCAACTGTAACCTGAGAACCAATAAGACGTTCTACTCGGAAAAGAGCAGTAAAGAAGCGCATGAAACCGAAAACGGGATTGTAGTCCAAGGTGATAATGCCGGAGGGATCTTGAAGAACAACGTCTTCACTGAAGTAATATCCTGGAGTACCACGACCGATAATAGTGCCTTTTAAGTAGATAGGCTTTCCTCTGAATGGAGATGCTTCAGCAAAACCATCATCAGAAACATCGGTAACGGCGTGCATGATGGAAATTAAGGGAAGGTCTTCACCAAGTCTGGGATAACGGACTCTGATACGCCAAATCCAAATCAAAGCAGCTAAACCGAAGCCACCAGCCAAGCCATACCAATTCCAAGTAGCAGTGCTGAATAGGAAAGTAAGTGCACCAAGTCCTGGGAGGATGAAGATTAAAGCTGGGGCAATATACATCAAGAAGATGTCTACTAGAAATTCATCCCAGAGAGTCTCTTTTATCATTTCAGTTCCTAACATTGGAAATGTTCGTTTTATTCCCATTTCTTGAGCTAAATCGTCAAGTGCTAGCAATCTTTTTGCTGCTAATGGATGAGTTGATTGTAATTCTAAGAAACCACCCCAAGGATTTTCTAAATCCCATGCTGCTGCCTTTACAACCATTTCTGGATCAATATCTCCCATTTGTGATTGAGCATAAGCAGTCATTATTAGCCCTCTAGCAGCTTTAATATCGAAGATATTCAGTGACCTTGATGCATTGGTAAAACCGCTTCTATAATAAGTCCTAGTTCTGGTTCTTCTATCTACTTCTTTATTATTTATTGTTTGAGCATCTTGTGCTTGAGTTTGAACCATCCCATAAGCAATCTTTACTAATGCTGTTGAAAGACCTTTGGGATTTTGAGTTTGTTTTCCAGAAAATCTGTCAGCATAATATTCTCGAACTCTGCTTAAGAAGAGCACTAAAAATTGACTTATTATGTAGAACAAAAATGACACAACCATTGTTATAACAGCTGCTGCAGCAATGTATCCTCCAGCTTTACTGTCTCCACCTGATACAGCTCCAGCTCTCATGAAACCTCTTGAGATGAGATAGAAAGTATATAGAATCATTGGAACAGCAGCTGCTAGTGTCATAATTACGAAATCTCTATTTGCAATATGTCCTAATTCATGAGCTACTACTGCTCTTTGTTCATCAGGAGTTAAAAGATTAAGAATACCATCTGATAAGACAATACGAGCGTTCTTTTTGAAGCGACCGTAGGTTAAGGCTGTTGGCATTTGATCATGTATCATTCCTATTTTTTTAATGGAGATGTTATGTAATTGACTTTGTTCTGAAATCAATTCTGCAAGATGAGGAGGGAGTGACATAGGATCTATCCAACTCATTTTGTGCAACCATCTAAAATTCAAATCGAGTAGCCAAGGTGAAATCAGAAATTGTAGGAATATAACAGCTAAGGTTATCAAAATCGGGACAAGTATAAACGTTGACATCCCTAAAGCTTCTGTAAATCCACCATAGAAATAAGCTAGTGCTATTGCACCCATGGTTAATCCATAAACCATGCCCCATAGGAATACCAGTGTAAACATTCCTCTGAAAGCAATTCTTAATTTCATAAGTATCAAGATAAAAAGAGTCACACTAGTATATATTGATTTGTTTTAGAAAGATACAGTTTTATCCTAAATCAAGGATAGAATTTCACTAATTTTTTCAATTGTATTGTAAGATTCTGCTGTGAATTTTCTTGTTCCTGGAGCTCCTTCTTTTTTGAATAGAATGAAATCAATCTCCCCGTTTTTTGCTGTTTCAGCATCCAACCAAGAATCACCAATAAAAAGAACATCACTTTTTTTTCTCTTGAACTCTTTCATGATTCTCTCTAATCCTTCTAAATGAGGTTTACTTTTAATCACATCATCTCTAGTTAAAACATAATCAACAAGATCAGTAATATTGAATCTCTCTAGAGCATAATCTGTTAATTTTCTTGAATTATTGGTATATATTACATTAATACAGTTCAGATCCTTTAATTTTTGTAGAGTCTCAATTACGTCATCATCCATTGTTGCTTTTTCATATCCTTTCAACTCATAATCCTGGATTATATCCCATGCTTCTTTCAATTTTTCTCTATTGAGTTCACTGTCCTTGATATAACTAAGCATATCCAAAATAGGTATAGGATTTGTCAATAATTCATTATATTTCTCTTCATGAATAATTTCCTTCAGTATCTGTAATATTTTCAACCTAATTCCTTCATAATCAATATCTGATTGTATTAAAGTCCCATCCATATCGAAGATAATTAAATCATGTTTTATCATTATTCTTTTCACTTTCAAGCAATTTTATATCTATTTTTAATAAATTTTAGCATTTAACTTTCATTAATAGAATAGGTAATCTTTTATTATCTTTCATCGTTATTATTTTTGATGTTAAATTGACTACAAATGTCCCTGAATTCCAAATTATTCACTATGAACCTCTTTATTCGGATGCAAGTCTTGTTTTCAATACAATATTAGAACTCTCCAACGATTTTAAGGAAAAGGGGGAGGAGAATGTTAACATACGGGTTCTTGCATATTTCTATGAAGGGATGTTGAATATTATCAAAGGAGATGATTTATACAAGCAAAAAGAGTATAATCAATCCTTAGAACACTACGAAGAAGGACTCAAGTTAATCAACAGATCTAGAGCTTCTCGAGGAAGAGAAGGTGACCAGATTTTTGATGAAATGATTAAAT
>JAEOTG010000181.1 GCA_016839985.1 Candidatus Heimdallarchaeota archaeon
AGGTTGGTACTGTCGTCATGCAGCTATTAATCCTTATCTTCTAGAAGGAAAAAAAACTGGTGCTTTTGAAATCGTTATTCAGAATGATTTTAACGTTCCTGATTATGTTCTTGTTGGAGTTGGAGATGGAACAGTTGTAAGTTCTCTTTACAAAGGATTCTGGGAATTCAAAGAAATAGGATTAATAGATAAAATACCTAAAATAATCGGTGTTCAAGCTGAAGGAATATCTGCAATAAAGGAAGCTTTTGAGAAGGGGAAACCTTTCAAACCTATATCAATAGAAGGGAATACTATTGCTGATAGCATTTCTGTTGGGAAACCTAGGGATGTAATAAAAGCATGTAAATATGTAGAAGCAAGTGATGGGTATTTCATCTCTCTATCTGATCAAGAGATTTTAGATGCTATTACTGAACTAGGAAAATTGACTGGAATCTTTGCAGAACCAGCAGGAGCTGTTCCTTATGGAGGGCTGAAAAAACTTATTTACGAAGAAAGAATATCTAAATCTGATACTGTCTGTCTTGTTATTACTGGTAATGGTTTAAAGGATGTTAATGCAGTTAAAGGTAGTATTAGCAGAGAAACATTATCATTTGAAGAAGCTTTGAAAAGGTTTGAAGAATGAAATTCATATTGAATCGAAAAATAGTGGAGACAAGTGAATCACCAGGGGTACATACACTTGATTTTTTAAGAAAACTAGGGTTGACAGGTCCAAAAGAAGGTTGTCATGAAGGTGACTGTGGAGCTTGTATGGTTTTAGTTGGAAATTTACAAGGAGATGAAGTTAAATATAAAGCAATGAACTCATGCATTCTTCCTTTGGGAAAAATCGAGGGAAAGCATGTTGTTACTATTGAGGGAATCAACATAGAAGGATTAAATCCTGTTCAGCAAGCTCTTTGTGATGAAGGTGGTGTACAGTGTGGCTACTGCACGCCCGGATTTGTTATAGCTCTTATGTCTTATTTCATGAATGAAGGTCTCAAAGATACACCTATCATTACTGCTATAGAAGGTAATATCTGCAGATGTACTGGTTATAATTCAATTCTTCGAGCTGCTGAAATAGCATCTAAAAAAATTTCTGCTTTGAATGTTTCACAAGGTAGAATAAATGCAATGATTGAAGCAAAGTTCTTACCTAATTATTTTTCTGAAATCTCAGAAAAATTGAAGAAAATAGAAGTTCAACCGCAATTGAAGAAAGGTACTCTTGTTGCTGGAGGAACTGATTTGTTCATTAATAGACAAACAGTTGAAGATCCTGTTTTCTTATCTAAACTAGGATTTGATAAAATATGGTCAGATGATGATTATGTATATGTAGGTGCTGCAGCGGATATAGAATCCATCAGAATATCTACTGAATTAAATACTCTTTTTGATACTGCAAAACATCTTTCTAGAGTTTCAACACTACCTATAAGACAACAAGCAACTATTGGAGGTAATGTTGTAAATGCTTCCCCAATAGGAGATCTTACAATTTATTTTCTTGCCTTAGATGCAGATATTATACTTAAATCAAACGGAAATAGCAGGATTATGAAACTCAAAGATTTCTTCAAAGGATATAAAATCCTTGATTTAGAAGATGGAGAAATTTTAGAATGGTTTAGAATTAAGAAAGAGAAAAAAATGCTTTCCTTTGAAAAGGTTGCAAAAAGAATGTATATGGATATTGCAAGTGTCAATAGTGCTCTATCTATTAAAATTGAAGATAATATTATTAAAGAACCACATTTGTCAGGTGGTGGTCTTGCACCAATTCCTTTGTATCTAGCAAAAGCTTCTGAATATCTTCAGAATAAAGAAATCTCTCCAGAAGTAGTCAAAGAAGCTGCACGAATTGCAGACACAGAAGTTAGTCCAATTGATGATGTCAGAGGAAGCGCAAAATACAAACGCTTACTTCTTAGACAGCTGATTTATGCTCATTTTGTAGAGCTCTTTCCTGAATTGGAGGTGTCTCTATGAACGATCTAATTCCCCCTCACACAAGAGGTGAATCTATCTTTGTAGGAGATATCCCTGAACCTAAAAACATGCTTCATGTAGCTGTTTTCATTTCAAGTATTCCTCATGGAAAAATAAAAAGTCTAGATTTAGAAGAAGCAGAAAAAAGTGAAGGTGTTGTAAAAGTAATCACAGCTAAAGACATTCCTGGTGAAAACCAGCTTGGTAGAATCATTCAAGATGAAGAGCTTCTAGCTGAAGAGAAAGTAGATTTTATTGGACAACCTATAGCTGTTGTTTATGCAAAAACAAAGGAACAAGCAGAAAAAGCTAAAGAATTAATAAAGATTGAATATGAAGAACTTCCTGCCATATTTAATCCAAGAGAAGCTGCGAAAAAAGGTTCATTGATAGCTCCATCACGGACTTTTACTTTAGGAGATGTTGATTCAATATGGGATAGTTGCGAAACAATTGTTGAAGGCAAAGTTGATTCTGGCGGTCAAGAACATGTTTATATGGAAACTCAAAGTTGTTTAGCAATTCCACAAGAAGATGGAAGATTGTTATTATATTCTGCTACTCAAAATCCTTCTACAGTTCAAAGCACTGTCTCTGATATTTTGGATTATGATATGAACAAAATAGAGGTGGATGTGAAAAGGATAGGTGGAGGTTTTGGGGGTAAAGAAGACCAAGCAACAGCTTGGGCTGCTATTTGTGCTTTAGGAGCATATTATACGAAACAGCCTGTAAAATTAATACTTGATAGACATGAAGATATGATTGTTACAGGTAAGCGACATCCCTATTCAACAGACTATAAATTGGGATTAGATAAAGAAGGAAAAATACTAGCTTTTTCAGCTGATTATTACCAAGATGCAGGAGCAGCTGCTGATCTTTCTACTGCTATATTGGGACGAACTCTGTATCATGTTACTAACGCTTATTTTATTCCCAATGTTCGAGTCACAGCTTACTCTTGTAAAACGAATATAGTGCCAAATACTGCTATGCGTGGTTTTGGTGCCCCTCAAGCTATGTTTGTAATTGAATGTATCTTATCTCATGCTGCTGAAGTATCTGGGATTCCTATTTCAGTTCTTCAAGAAAAGAATCTGCTTAATGAGGGAGATCAATTCCCATATGGTATGCTTGTCGAAAAGGCAAATGCAAGAAGAAGTTTCGCACAAGTCATTGAAGATTCAAGATTTCATAATTTAGTAAAAGAACAGGAAGAATTCAATAATACGAGTCGCTTTATCAAGAAAGGTATTTCAATTATGCCAATATGTTTTGGTATTTCTTTCACAGCTACTCATATGAATCAAGCTGGTGCTCTTGTTAATGTGTATTGGGATGGGAGTGTTGGTGTGAGTACAGGAGCTATCGAGATGGGGCAAGGTGTTAATATGAAAATCAAAACTATTGCTGCTCGAACGCTTTCTATCAAACCTGAACGTATTCGAATTGAGAGCACAAACACTACTCGAGTCATAAACACTTCTCCTACTTCTGCTAGCACTGGAGCTGATTTAAATGGAAAAGCAACAGAGATAGCTTGTAAAAAAATTATTGAACGATTATTAAATGTAGCAGCTGAAAAACTTGGACAAGGAGAAGTAGCTTTTGAAAATGAAACAGTTTTACTAAATAGTAAGAAGACAGATCTTGCATGGGAAAATCTTGTCTGGTCAGCTTATCTCAGTAGAGTAAATCTTGCAGCTCAAGCTTTCTATGCAACACCTGGAATATATTTTGATTCTGAAAAAGAGAAGGGAAAACCTTTTGTTTATCATGCATTTGGAACAGCTGTTACTGAAGCTACTGTTGATTGTTTGAGAGGTACCTATACCATCGATAAGGTTCATGTTGTTCATGATGCTGGAAGGAGTTTAAATTACTTGATTGATCTTGGTCAGGTTGAGGGTGGATTAGTTCAAGGAATTGGTTGGTTAACTCTTGAAGAATTACAGTATGAAAATGGAAGACTAATTTCTGACGCTCTTGCAACATATAAAGTACCTGATATTCATTTCGCACCTGAAATCACTGTAAAATTCCTTGAAGATGCAGATAATCCATATGCAGTCATGCAGTCAAAAGCAATAGGAGAACCGCCTTTTATGTATGGGATAGGTTCATATTTCGCTATAAAAGATGCTGCACAAAAATTTAGAAAAGATAAAGATTGGGATTATTCAGCTCCTCTTATTCCTGAGAAACTTCTTCTCTATCTCTATAATATGGAATAAATCAAAATTGTTGTTTGTTATGAATGAAGAACATTACTGGAAAACAACTTTAACAGAACTTGAACAAGGAAAACGTGTTGTGTTAGTTGTAATAATTGAGAGAAAAGGTTCTGCACCTAATGTTCCAGGTGCAAAGATGTTTGTTATGGAAAACAATGTTTTAGGAACAATAGGTGGAGGAAACTCTGAACATAAGCTGCTTAATAAAGCACGAGAATTACTAAAAGAGAATAAGTTATTTGTTGAAAAAGTACATATGGAACATAGTGAAGAAGCATTAGAAGACAGCTCAGGAATGATTTGTTCTGGTTCTCAAACCTTTGCTTTAGCTACTCTTGGGGAAAGGGACACACCAAAAGTTATGGAAATCTGGGAGAGCTATAATAAAGCTCAACCTGGATTATTAATAATAAATGAGAAAGGTATTTCTTTTGAATCTGATAGAATTACAACTCAAAATCATAGTTTCTCGGAACAATATACTACTTGGAGATATCAAGAAAATATTGGAACTCAAGATCGACTTTTCATCGTAGGTGGAGGTCACGTATCTCTCGCACTATCGTGTATAATGGAATTTCTTGGTTTCCATATAACAGTTTTTGATGACAGAAAAGATCTACCAACTTTGAAAGCTAATGTATATGCGAATGTAATAAAAACTGTATCCTATGAGGATATTGCTACATATATCCCTGAAGGAGAGAATGTCTATGTAGCAATTATGACTTTTGGACATTTATCAGATGAACAGGTACTTGAAAAATTAATTACTAAGAAATGTAGATATTTTGGTATGCTGGCAAGCTCAAAAAAGAAACAACAAGTCTTTAAGAATCTTGAAGAAAAAGGAATTTCAAAAGAATATCTAGATTCTGTACATTCCCCAATTGGAGTTAGAATCAAAAGTCATACTCCTGAAGAAATAGCTATAAGCATCGCAGCTGAAATAATTCAAGTTAAAAATACAGAAAAATAGCACTGATTCTAAATTCTTTTAATTTTTGTTTTTCATTACTCAATTGATAAATCATAGAAATAGTTGTCATCTATTGAATTTCCAATTTCAACAAGAGAGATACCTCTCGTAAAACCTTTCCAATTGTATTCTCTAACTTCTTCTTCGGTGTCTTCCTCCTCAGAGCCTTGAGTCACATTATTATATATTCTCCAAGCATAATAGAAATATTGAACAAAGGTTCTTGCTCTGAAAAAAGTTGGCAGCAATTTTATTTCATCACAAGGAATTTCAGAAAACTCAAGATAAGGAATTATGAAATCTTTGAATCTCTCTTTCATTACAGGATCATACAATTTAGTATACATCACCCATGTTCCTAAATCAGCCATTAGGTAGTAGTATCCTATACTCCCAAAATCTATGATACCTGTAAGTTCTTTTTTTATCTTTAGAAAGTTTCCTGGCATGTTGTCACCATGAATAATCCCTCTTGATAAATTAGAAAAAACCATTTTTTGAGATTTCTCTTTAAATTTTTTAAAATATTCTAATATTGTTTTATTTTTTTCATGTTGAGGTAATATGATATCTGATTCTCGATACCGTTCCATCACCCATTCACTTGGAGGTGGAGAAAGATCATAAAAAATATTATTCTTCACTTTATTATTTATTTCTTCTAAGGGTATTTGTGAAGATTTTTTATGAAAAATTCCAAACTGTTTGCCAAACCACTTCATCCAATTGTACATCTTTGATTGATCTTCTCTATAGATTGCTTCACCTGGTATAAATGAATTAACAACAAATTTATTCAAATCAATGGAGACTACATAATTATTAGCTTTAGTTTTTATAGGAATAGGAATTTTAACACCATAAGTGTGAAGTAATTCAAGTAAATTCATCTTATCCTCCTGATGTTCAGCATGTACTCCAGAAAGTAATTTTAAGACATAAACTCCTTTAGTTGTAAGAATTTTAGCATTATCACTTTGATGTCCTGATTCAAGAGGTGTAACAGAGTGTATTTCTCCCAAATCATAAAATTCAGTAATTACTTCTCTAGCTCTTTCTTCAGATAATTTAGTTTTCTCATTAGACATATCCCATTAACTCTCACTCTATAAATATAGATTTAGGGATTACTGCACGGACTCCAGGAGTAATATCTACAAGCTGACTTATTCTCATATCTACAACACAACTGCAGAGAGCATATGCTTCTTCTCTAGTCAAACCTTTTTCTTGAACTATCCAATCTATCATATCTCTCAAAGCTATTTTACAAGCTTCATCTGTTGTTTCTGCCCAGGCGGTAGTCATGTAATATTCATCATTTTCATAATGAGGTCGTTCTATCTTCTTTTCTTTGTTGACCGTAAGTTTGATTGTAACATCAGCATCAATTTCTACTGCGGTTCCGCAAACTTCTCCATCTCCTTGAACACCATGTACATCACCTACTGCAAAGAGAGCACCTTCTACAAATATGGGTAGATAAACCGTTGTTCCAGCTGTGCAAGCTCTTGAATCCATATTTCCCCCATATTCTTTTGGAATGAGAGTTCCATGGTCGTGTGTAACTTCTGTTGGTGCTACTATTAATGTTCCAGGAAAAGGATCAATAGGTATTTTCACTTTATCACTGAAATTCGCATATCCATTTTCTATGGGTATAATTCGAGTCCAAGGTTCAGGATATTCAGGAGCTAGGAAACCAAAGTTAGGTATTATACAACAAGATCCTTGCTTAGCTACATCAATGTTCAAGATATGAACTTCAAGAGTATCTCCTGGTTCAGCTCCTTCAAGATAAACTGGTCCTGTTGCAGGATTAATGTGTTCCATATCAAAATCAATAGGTAAATCTGTTGGTTTTTGAATAACTTGATTAAATGCATCTCTGCACTCAAAAACCACGGTTTCACCAGATTTAATTTTTAGTACAGGTACATTCTCCTTATCTGCTTTAAATACTACATCCTTCATCGTAACTCTGTGTATTTTTTCGGAAGTCATTCTAATTCAGAAAAATGAATTAATAAAGAAATAAAAATGTTTCCAGCATTATTATAAGCAATTATTTTTGATATATTTAAAGAAGAAAAATACTTTTACTAAGATTCATTTTTTTTAAGAATAATTTAAGTATCTTCTTGAGTTAGCTTATTATTGCAAAATTTGTTGGTTTAATAAAAATTTGGTTTTAATTGCAATTATACTTAAAGTTATTAGTTAAAATCCATTATTTGTACTTAATGAGTATGGCTCGTAGAAATCTTAGCTCTCTCGTTGGGGGTTTAGCAATCATATTAGCAGTACTTCCAATTTTTTTCAGTGAAGCAGTAGATTTCTATTATGTTCCAATATTCAAAATCGTAATTCTTATTTTAGCTAATATTTTTGCTTTCTATCTTTTTTATAAAAAACAAAGAGAAGATATTATGTATATTCTCCCTTTTTTCCTATCTATTTTTTTCTTCTTCGTAAGTGAAGTTTTATTTTATATATACTCATTTTTTGAATCTGAAGTTCTTTTTATTGTTTCTAATGTAGCAACTATTTTTGCTTATGTTCCAATTTATATATTATTAGTGAGTCATATTAGAAGAAATGAAAAATACATTTCGAGAAATATAAAGATTCTTTCTTTGTTTATTACAGTTTTTGCTATAATTGTAATATCTCCATTTGTTACGAATTACAGTAGATCACTGATTGAGAATAAACAATATCTAAACTTCGCATTTATGCTCATTTTCTTAGTCCTTGATTTAGATATATTGGCAATTTCAGTAGTTTTCACTTATCTTAATCTAAGAGTGAAAAAAATACCACATTACTGGTTTACGATAGTCGGAGCTTGGTTCTTCATTTTGATAGGAGATGTAGTAAAAGATTACTTCACCTTTCAAGGAAGAGCTGTTACAGGTTCGATATATGATATAATATACAATGTAAGTTATACTATTTTCTTGGTTGGATTTGTTATAATGGTTGAGCATTATCAAAAACCTCTTACAATATCGGAAATTGAGAGAGAAAGATTGTATTATCAAACATTATACGAGGAAATAAATAATTTAGCTTCTGATCTTGTTACCGTAACTTCATTACTTCGACACGATTTATACAATGATTTTGTTGTGATTCAAAATAGTTTAGACCTTTACAAAGAAACAAAGAAGATGGATCTTTTAGAAAAGTTAAGTCAAAGAATCAATCTAGTGATTAACAGGTTTGAAGGGATAAAAACTGAAACAGATATACTTGACTCTCTCAAAACACAAGCAATCGATTTGAAAGTAATCCAAGAAGTTGCAAATACTTTTGATAGAGTTAAAGTTATTTCTCCAACTAGGGATATTAAAGTCAGAGCAAGTAATCTACTCTATTCGATTTTTATTAATTTGATTCAGAATGCTTTTCAACATGGAGGAGAAAATGTTAAAGTTGAAATAGAAGTTTTTGAGGTAGAGGAAGAAATTATCATCAAAATTAAAGATAATGGAAAAGGAATAAAGAAAGATCAAAAGAACAAAATATTCCATAAAGGCTATAGAAGAAGTGAACTTTCGGGAAGTGGCATGGGACTTTATTTAGTGAAAATTGTAATGGATAGATATGGTGGATCTATACATGTCGAAGACAATGATCCTAAAGGAGCAATTTTCGTTATCAAACTTCATAAACACGTTGAATAATTTAAATCTAAATGATTAATAAGTTCCGACATTTTTGCTTTACATTTAAAAACGAAGGATATAATTTATATATGGGATTGTATTCTCGTCTTTGTTGAGGTTCAATCTAAGTTTTCAAAAGGGTTAATGATGAGTGTAGACAAATATATAGACAAAATTGAATCAAGTGAAAATCTCAGAAAATTAATTTTGGAACTAAAAGATAAGGATTCAAGTGAGATAGAACAGGCAGTTTCTGCAATTGGAAAAATAGGTAAACCCATAATAGTTCCACTCATTGATGTTTTGAAAGATGAAGATAAAGATATTCGTTATATGGCTGCTAAAGCACTTGAAGAAATAGGTAATCAAGCTGTTGAACCTTTAATTTCTGTTTTAGGAAACAATCAAAGCAA
>JAEOTG010000182.1 GCA_016839985.1 Candidatus Heimdallarchaeota archaeon
GAAGTAATATCATCCACAAAGAGATCTTCTCTTCTAAAACGAATAGCTTTGGAGAATTTCTGCATTTCCATCGGAATTGCATCTAATTCCCTAGTAAGGTAAAATTTATCACCAAAAAGTGATTTAAATTGCTCTTTTTCTTCTTTGGGAATAGAATTAGCGATATCTATGATTCCTTTTCTTTTATCCTTAAATGGTAAACCTCTCATATATTCGTCATGAACATCAACCATAAAAACCGATACTTTATTTCTGATATCTTCTTGCTTTGCCCAGTTAATGAGATTGTTCTTTAGTGCTGATGTTATGAATGTTAGCATAAAGAAAGATTTACCTGCTCCAGTAGTACCTGCAACTTGAACATGCATAGGAAGTGAATCCAAGTCAATTTTAATTGGAATATCCAAGGTAGATGTTCCAATAAGTAATTTACCAACTTCTATGTGTTCTCCAATTTCATCTTTTAAGATTAAAGACAAAGCTTCTGAACATTCAGAACCTCTAAAAACTTCTGAGAAATGAGGAGGTAAAACTCTTGGTTTCTTAAAATCCCAATTCTCTGTCTCAGCATTATATTCACTATACCCCATAAGAAGTCCGTGAACTTTAACTAATTTTTCAGATTCCACTCTTGCAATATATGCTTCTCTATTCTTTAGGAAATTTGCTGCTATTGTTGTCATATCTTGAATATTTCTCAAGATATTTTCATAATTCATCACTCGAAACAGAAACACTCTTCTTCCTTTTAATGGCTTAATTATTAGTATTTCTCCGATTTGAAAACGGATGTCAGAGCATACAATTTTAAGTGTTGAAATATCTCCTTCAGCTAAAATTCCAATAGGTTCTGGTAATTCTAATTCCATTCATATCACCTTCTCACATTAATCCTAATCTCTTTCTTGGATGTATAAACATTTTTGGGTTTTCTCCCTTTCCTACGAAGTAATCGATTAATCTATCAGCAACATCATCTCTATCAGAAAAACGAACAATAGTTGTATTATGAGCAAATGCCAAGTCAAAAAAATACCCATAGTATCTAACATCTCTAGCAAGCCAATCAATGTCCTGAAAGATTTCAAATTCATTTTCTTTCTCTTTCATTTTATCTTCTGAATAAATATTTTCGAGCCACCATTTCTCATCAAAATCTATACGTAATATAGGTACTTCAGAAGAGAAGTGAAAGAGATAAGTTACTCCATAAGCAGGGGGTATATGAGGTCTATCCTTTAAAACATTAAGAGTATATTTATCTCTCTTTTCAGTGGGGATTCGGATAAACCATTTTTTTTCCATCCCAAGACTTTTCTCCAGATCTTGAGCAAGTCTATAAATAAAAGGAAAAGTAGTAGTTTTACTAACTGCAACTATACAAGTTTTTTTCTCAACAGCTTTAAGATTTATGTCCCTCAAAAGGTAGTTGGATGCTAAACGAGGTTGTTTTTGTCCTGGAGACATTAGCATGTTCATTGAACCATCTAGAAAGATATATTTGAATTGCTCTTTTGAGTTCAATAGTGCATTAGCAACCGAATATTCTAAAACCTCTCGAAATTGTTCAAACCAACCTCGAGGTGCATTAGCTCTTGGTGAAACCATCCATGATGAGAAATTATCAAAACCATCTTTATACAAATTAAGATTCATAGTAGCTGCAGCCATCCTTATACTTGTTTCCTTGTCAAGCTTTGGAAGAGGATCACCAGGATTTTTCTGTTTGTAAGCGGTTTCAACAATATCTTTGATTACTCGAAATACAACTTCAGAGAGATTTTCTTTATAGTTGTATAAAATAAAATCTTTGAATTCATCCCATACTTCTGTTTTTTTATCTTCTCTTAAAAGAATGAGTCTGGTTATTCCTTCAGGATAAGTACAAACAGGAGGAGAAATATCTATTTTCTTTGTTGTTCCCATACTGAAATTTGTTGTATCAGCTGCAAATGCAGCGGTAAGTAAGTGGATTGAAATATCATTAAGAGAAACTAAACTTTCAGCTCCAGATCCATCTATTGCTGCTGAATTGAAATCCTCTCTATCACATAGAGAAGGAGATGGATCAAAAATTTGAAGCTTTTTGGTTAAATATGATAAATCAGCTTGATAAGCTTCATCGGCGTTTAGCTCTATAGATTTGAACTTAGAGTATATTTTCTCGAATTCATTTTCTAATGTTCGATCAAAAAAAACTTGCATTACCTAACTCCTCCTATCAAAAGGAGTAAATCGTTATTAAAATGTTTTTGGGGAGCACTATAAAAGTGTTAAAACTGAATAAAACAAAAAATAGAATTGAGTGCAAAAGATTTTTTTTGTCGGAATATTTAAGCATAAACTTTATATCTACATCCTAACTTCAGAAAATAATAAGAAAAATTTAGGGAAAAAACAATTGAAAAGCATTCGCGAAATTAGACAAATTTTGTCTATGACAGAGGGAGAAAATATTTTGCGTAGATATTTTGTAATGAATGGTTTTGATGGAGCACTCACAGCTCTTGGAATAATATTGGGGTCATTTATTGCAGCTATTGCAGGTCATACTGATGTAGAAAGTGCAAGATTACTCATTTCTGCAGGTATAGGAGCAAGTATTGCAATGGGTGTTTCAGGTTTCTGGATAGCTTATTTAACAGAAAGAGCTGAAAGAACCAGAGAGAGGAAAGAACTTGAGGAAGTTATGGTTACTGACCTAAATAATACTAAGATTACTAAAGCAAATTTTTGGACAGCTGTAATTATTGCTGGAGTCGATGGTATATCTCCATTCCTTTTTTCACTTCTTGCAATTTTTCCATTTTTCTTTGTTTTTGCTGGACTACAACTACTAACAGCTTACATAATTTCTTTTTGTGTAGTAGCTGTTGAAGTAGTAGTATTGGGAATATTTCTAGGAGCTGTATCTAAAGAAAGCAAACTCATATATGCATTAAAAATCATTCCAGCAGCACTGTTAGTTGCAGGTTTAACTTATTTACTGGAAATTATTTGGCGTTGAAATTCCCTTTTCTTTCATTCTTAAAGGATAAAACTAAAGAATAAAGACAATTACATTATTTTGATGTCGAAAAAGAAAGGTAAACCCAAACCTAAACCTACTGATGTCATTATTGTGGGTTCAGGTATAGCTGGATGTGTTCTAGCTTTTCATTTGGCAAACGCTAGACTAAAAGTGAAAGTCTTTGAAAAGAGGTTAAGAAAAGATTTGGGACATGATTGGAGTGACTCTGTAGAAAAAGAAGCATTCGCTTATTCAGGAATTCCAGCTCCTAAGGGGAACGAAAGAAAGAATGATAGAGATCACCTAGCTATTATTACTCCTAATTTTGAGAAAATCATTCATTTGAATTTTTACAATTATTGGATAGTTGACAGAAAATTGTTTCAAGAAAGATTAGTAAAAATGGCAGAAAAAGCTGGAGCAGAATTTTACTTCGAAACAGAGATATTTGAACCGATTGGGAAAGGGCAATGGTTGGTAGGAGTAAGAAAGAAGGATGGAGTAATTGAAAATGCAAGATTGATAGTAGATTGTTCTGGGAAGGAAAGAATTTTAGGGAGAAATATAGAGGTACTAGATTTGAATTATCCATTGGAAGAAGAGGATTTTACAGATGCTTACAGAGAGCTTCATTTAGTGGAAGGAAATGATCTAGAATGGGAAGGACATAAAATAGAAAAGAACATTATGTATTATAGATATGGTTATGAAAAAGGTTTCAGCTGGCTTAATTTTGAAGATGATCAAACTCTTGATGTAGGAGCAGGTATAGGAAAAGGTTTCTCAAAAAGAAAACCTAAAGCTATCGTAAATAATTATATCAATACACATAGCCAAGTGCAGAAAGAGATTATTA
>JAEOTG010000183.1 GCA_016839985.1 Candidatus Heimdallarchaeota archaeon
AAGAAGTTATAAATAAGAATCTAAAAATCAAACCTGTTGCTGCTGAAGCTTTTGGAGGAAGAAAACCACTCAAAAATGATGAATTTTATGAAAACAGAGATTGGGATAAAATAAGAGAGTGGACAAAAAAAGTTGGAGAAATTTTTTCTACTTAGCTTATAATATCTCAACGCAAACAGAATTTATAAATTGAAAGATTAAATTAATAATTGTGATATATGTTTATGTATGAAGTTGAGCAAAAAACAATCAATTGGTTGTTAGAAAATAATAATCCACCTGTGAAATACCTAACTCAGATAAAAATATTAGATATCGATAAACAAGATAAGGATGTTTTATCTTCTAAGAATCAAATCATGACTTATCAACCAATTAAAGAAATTTTGAAAAATCAGATAGAAAACAGATACTGGTTTGATGCAAGAAAAGATCGGAACTACAAGAAATATTTAGGAACTTTTTGGCAGTTAATCTTTCTCTATGAGTTAAATGCTCTAAGTAATGTCCAAATTGAAAATGCAATTGAACATATTTTTTCTACTGGTCAAGCTCCAAATGGTGGATTTTCTATGACTGGCACAAATAGTGGCGTAATAACTTGCCTTACATCGAATATTCTTAGAGCACTAATCCATTTTAACTATTTGGACGATGAAAGAACAAAAGCAGCATTGGAGCATTTAATGTCTGATTATGTTGACAAAGATGGATATATCCGCTGTAGGATGTATGGATTAGCAAGTAGTTGTTATATGACTATCCCGAAAATCCTCTACGCTTTAAGTGCTATCCCTTCGAAAGAACGTTCTCCACGAGTAAAGAAGGGTATCAACTTGTGTGTGAAACTACTTTTAGAAAATCAAATTTACAAGTATGTTCCAGAAAAGAATAGAGAATGGTTGAAATATGCAAATGAGAAAAAATTGAAAGGCAGTCAATTTTTTGAAGAGAGAAAAAAATTCCTTGAAAAAAATCTTTCAATGAAGAAAGTTGCAAAAGCTGGTTGGATGAAGTTCGGTTTTCCACTTAATTATAATTCGGATGTGCTAGATGTTATGAGATCTTTAGTTTCTGCTGATGTAAAATACTCCTCCGAGATGGATTCAGCTTTAGAATTAATAAAAAACAAGCATAGAAAGGGAAAGTGGATTAATGAGAAACAGTATAAGTCACCTATGTACACACAAATAGAACCTTATAAAGGAAAAAGTAAGTGGATAACACTTCATGCTCTAACTGTTCTGAAACATTTTGAGGGATTAAAAATTATTTCATAAATTAGACTAACATTTTATAATATAATTTTCATTTAATCAAAGAAAAAATATCCTTTCTTAAGCTTTACTTTAAGGTTATTATTATTAAAAACAACATTTTATTTTTATTTTGTTTTAATTAATAATAGATTTAACGCAATATTATTTATTAATTCTTATAAGTATTTGTTAATATATATACTACTAAAAGAATAACTATTTAAAGATACAAACGATTGCATAATTGACTGGCTAAGACTACATATGAAGTACCATGAATATCTCTATCGAAAGATTACTTCTTTTGGGATATTTATATATTAAAATCAATCTCTATAGTTAGAACAATTTTAACTACAGCAGACAAAGAATGCTTTTTGCTAAACCACTAATGCAATCCAGAGACAATTACCAAGTGAAAAAAATGTATAAGGACACAATATGCACTGAAAATCTCCATAAAATGGAATTAGTGGATAGATTCGATTTTTTTACGAGAGCAGCTGTATGGATACTAAAATCACCCCTCTTGCTTAAACAAAAGTGGGTGATTAGATGAATATTGCTATAATAGGAGCTGGATGTGGAGGTCAAGCAATTGCCGGTTATCTAGCAAGTAAAGGAAATAAAGTAAATCTATACAATAGATCTATTGAGAGAATTCAACCTCTTTTAAACAAAAAGGAAATTGAATTACAGGGAGAAATACAGTCAAAAGGAAAATTGAATCTAGTTACTACTGATATTTCAAAAGCTGTGAGGGAGACAGAATTAATTATGGTAGTCACAACAGCTACTGGACATTATGATATTGCTACTGCTTTAGCTCCCCATCTTCAAGATGAACAAATAATTGTTCTAAATCCTGGAAGAACGTTTGGCAGCTTAGAATTCATGAATGCTCTTTTAGAAAGAGGTTTAGATACAGATGTTACTTTAGCAGAAGCTAATACTTTGATTTATGCTACAAGAATCATAAGACCTGGTTTAAGTGATGTTAAGGGAATTAAGAATTCTGTTTCTTTATCTGTTATACCTAATCATCGCACTTCTCATGTAGTTTCTATACTGAATGAAAATTATCCGCAATTTTATGGGGCAAAGAGCTTTTTAACAACAAGTTTAGGAAATATTGGAGCAGTATTCCATCCTACTATAACTCTGTTAAACAGAGAGAAAATAATTAAGAAAGAAACATTTGATTTCTACAGAGAAGGAGCTACAAGAAAAGTAGTTGATTATATGGAACTAGTTGACAATGAAAGACGAACTCTCGCTAGAACGTTTGGAGTAAATGTTCAATCGATAAGAGAATGGTTGTGTGAAAGATATAATCTTCCAGACTCAGATCTTTTTGATGCTTTACATAACAATCCTTTTTATGCCGGATTAGCATCTCCTACAACTTTCGATATGAGATATTTAACAGAGGACATTCCAACAGGTCTTGTACCCTTTTCTGAACTTAGTAAATCTGTTAAGGTTGATACAGATTATATTGATGATTTGATAAACAAAGCATCAATGGAGCTGAAGGTTGACTTTAGAAATCAAGGCAGAAATTTAAATAGATTAGGACTTAGTGCTAATACCATCTTTGAAGATCTAAGAAGAGTGTTTGAACTTGAAACAATAAGAGATTATAAAGCATCTGCAGGATGAGATTAAATGAAGAAAATACTTTGAGCTTGTGTTGGGGATTGTGTTCATATTGCAGGTATCCATAGATTTTTGCAATTAGCAGAAAAACAAGGTTATGAAACAATCTTCTTAGGACCTGCTGTAGAAACTGAACAGCTAATTAATGCAATTAGAGAACATAATCCCGACATAGTAGGTTTGAGTTACAGATTGACTCCTAAAACAGGAATTAAAATTCTAAAACAATTGAAAAGAAGAATTATTGAAGAAGGATTAAGTGAAAGAGAATTTATGTTAGGAGGTTTACCTGAACTTGTTCACAGTGAAAAACAAGATGGTTTTTTTAGTGTTTATTTTAAAGGAGATGATACAGAAAATGCAATTTCCTATCTTAAAGAAGGAGTAGTTGAAGAAAAACAAAGAACATTTCCTCAAAATATCATAGATAGAATAGAATCTAAAAGTCCTTATCCCGTTTTAAGGCATCATTTTGGGTTACCTTCTTTAGAAGAAACAGTCTTGGGTATTAAAAAAATTGCTGAAAACAGATGTCTAGATGTTATTTCTTTGGGTACTGATCAAAATGCACAAGCACATTTTTTCCATCCTGAAAGAATGAGTACTAGTGAAGGCGCTGGAGGTGTTCCTGTAAGAACAAAAGAAGATTACAAATTGCTTTTTCAAGCTTCAAGAAGAGGAAATTATCCTTTGATGAGAACCTATGCTGGAACAGATGATTTGATCAAATTAGCTCAGCTTTATGTTGACACAATAAATAATGCGTGGACTGCAATACCTATCTTTTGGTACAACCAGATGGATGGAAGAGGTCCAATGGATTTAGAAGCTTCAATAAAAGCTCATCTTGACGCAATAAAATGGCATGCGAAAAAGAATATTCCTGTTGAAATTCTTGAATCACATCAATGGTCAATGAGAGACTCTAAGGATGAGGTAGCAATTGCTTCAGGATTTTTAGGAGCATATATCTGTAAAGAATTAGGAGTTAGAAATTTTATTTCACAATACATGTTTAATACACCTCCTCAAACAAATCAAAGAGACGATTTAGCAAAAATGCTTGCACAAAAAGAAATGATTGAATCATTGCAAGATGATAATTTTGTGGTTTATACTCAAACAAGAACTGGCTTGTTTAGTTATCCTATTGACTTAGATATGGCAAAAGGACAACTTGCTCAATCAGTAATGCTACAAATGCAACTTAATCCTCATATTGTTCATGTTGTTAGTTATAGTGAAGCAAATCATGCAGCAACTCCTGAGAATGTTATTGAGAGTTGTAAAATAGCAAAACAAGTAATTGCAAAATGTCTAGAGGGACAACCTTCAATGATTTGGGATCCTTATGTTCTAGAGAGAAAACTAGAGCTAATTGAGAAAGCAAATTATTTAGTTAACGCAATAAAATCTATTGGCTCAGTACTAGATTCCAAAGTTCTTTATCAGAGTGTAAAAAGGAGAATATTACATGCTCCACAACTTGATTCTTATAGAACCAAAAGAATAAGAGAAATATTTTCCTTTTAATCTATTTTATTCTGCGATATGCACAATTTATCATATCACAAGTTTCACAATCTCTTACTCCTAAATCTTTGTCTACTTCATCTCCAATATTAAATGCAAAAGAAACAGATTTAATTGGTTTCATCATCATAGATACACTTAGTGTGACATCGATAAATTCTGTTGGTAACAGTCTAAATATCAATCTTTGCCCTTCCTCTAGAATCCATTGACAATATCCAGGACTAAATCTACAAGTCACTTCTTTATCTTTTATTTGATTCTTGATTTCGTCTAATATGATTTGATTAAACTGTTCTGCTGTTTCTTCTGCTGCATGAGAAGCTATCGCATCTAGGATGACACCTTGGGCTAATTCTCCCTCATCCATAATGTTAGATATTTTATCTTCTAATCCCTTTCCAATTGTACAAACAGCGATAACAGTTTTTTCTGATTTACTAAAAAGAAATTGAGGTTGCAGCTCTTTACTATCAAATAAATCATATACTCCCCTAGGTTTTATTAATTCCATAGCTTTTTCTTTCATCTGATTGATGTCATCAATCATTTTCTGTGATGGCTTCTTCCTCATAGATTTCTTGCTTTGTAGAAATCGGATAATTTCCTCGTTATCAAGAGTAATTGCAATATTTTCAAGAATACGCATCAGTTTACCTCTTAATCAGTTGATCTATTTTTTCAATAAATTCTGAGTTTGTTCCACAGCATCCACCGACAATTCTCGCTCCATTTTTCACCATCTGTTTAATATCTTTAGCGAAATCATCTGGTGTAGCTTGATAGACGGTTTTTCCTTTGATTAATTCAGGTTTTCCAGCGTTTGGTTTTGCAATTACAGGTAAACTGGTATATTGTTTGATTTCAGATATCAAATCAACCATTTCATCGCTACTGATAGTACAATTAGCACCTATTGCATCTGCTCCTAGATCTTGAAGTGATGTAGTACATTCTTCTACTGAATTTCCCATGATAGTAAAGTATCCTCTTTTTGTTTTTTGATAGGAAATGGATGTGAATATAGGAACCTTTGAAACTTCTTTAACAGCTTTTACAGCAGCTTCTGCTTCTTTCAGGTCAACCATTGTTTCGATAAAAAATAGGTCTACTCCTGCTTCAACCAAAATCTCTGCTTGTTCGATAAAATTCTCTTCAAATTCTTCTATTGTTCCATTTCCCACAGGTGGGAGAAAAAACCCAGATGGACCTATGTCTCCTGCAATATAACCTTCTTCTGGACAAACTTGTCTGGCTATCTCTACAGCTTTTTTATTATAATCTTCAATACTGCTACCATGCTTATAAGCCATTAATTTTAATCCAGAGCCACCAAAAGTATTAGTAAGAACAACATCTGATCCCGCATCAAAATATCCCTTATGAACTCTTTGAACCTTTTCAGGATTAGATACATTCCACATTTCAGGAGGTGTTCCAGGAGGCAAACCTTGATCCATTAGCAAAGAACCCATTGCTCCATCTAGAAGTACTACTCGTTCTTCAATCAGATCAAGAATAGTTCTTTTATTTTGCAGAAAGAAACCTCCTCACAATCCTACTAGATTTCTTGCTAATTTAACAGCACTGATTGCATTTTCTGCAGTTCCATCAGCGCCAATCTCCTCTGTCCATTTCTTTGAAACAGGAGCACCACCAATTAAAATTTTAAACTTATCGCGAAGATTCTTTTCTTTCAGAGTATCTATTAACCTCTTTTGACCAACCATTGTTGTAGTCAAAAGTGCGGAGATACAAATAATGTCTGCATTGACTTCTAAAGCTGTATCGATAAAAGTGGATATAGGTACATCTGCACCAAGATCATGAACATCAAATCCTTCAGCTGAAAGCATTGAAGCAACGAGAGTTTTACCAATATCATGGATATCTCCTTCAATGGTTCCTATTACAACTCTACCGAGTGATCTGTCTTCCTTACCTTCGGAAATGATGGGATCGAAAACTGTCATAGCAGCTTTCATAGCTTCAGCACTTCTCATAAGTTCTGGTAAGAAGAATTCTCCTTCTTCAAAAAGATTTCCTGCTTCTCTGATAGCTAATGAAAAAGCATCAATTGCAGCATTTATATCAAGATTCTCAGCAACAGCTTTTTGGGCAAGATTTTGAGATAAATCTATATCTCCAGCTAAAATTGCGTCTTTACATTTTTCTGGGAAACTCATTTGTTTGTCAAATTATCTCTGATTATGAAGATAAAAAAGTTTGCTCTCAAAAAGGATTATTTTTGCATATTTTCTTCATGACAAGAACTTATAGTCCAATCTATTAATGGTTTAAGAGCTTGTGATAATTTTTCTCCTTTTTCAGAGAGAGAGTATTCAACCTTAGGAGGAATCTTTGGAAATATTTCACGTTCTAGAATCCCTTCTTCAGATAATTCAGTTAAACGAGCAGAAAGAGTAGCATCACTAATTTTATCCTTCTTCCATCCTCTATGAAGTAGCTCTCTTAAATCATTATAACGAACTTTCTTACCATCACTAAGGACATTAATCAGTTGAATACTCCATTTTTTACCAACTAGATTCAATACTCGTTGTGCAGGTATAAAACAGGGATAACCTTTTTGTTCATGAACACAATTCTCTTTGGTTTTATTCATATTACTTCACACTACTTGAGTTACTTAAGAAGCTATTAGCGAGGCTTTATATATAAACACTTTCATATCTAAAGTAATAACACTTTAAAAACTAAAGCAAGGTGCAAAAATGAAGGAAGATTGTAAAGGAAAACATCGAAAATGCGGTGAATTTACTGGAGACGAAGATAAAGAAACAAAGCTCAAACATCTAAAAGATTGTAAAGAAGACTTGTTAAACAGGATAAAAGATATCGATGAAGCAATAAAGAAGTTAGAGAACTAAATCTTCTTCTTATTCTTTTTTTGGAAAGTGTTTACTTAACTCCCAGAATGGAGGTATAAGTTCAAGATCAACTAGGATATCGAACAAACAGAATGCTCCCCATTGATTGATTACCTTACCGTCTTCATCTACTTCAAGAATTGACATCCCCTCTATCTCCGTTTCTTTGTTAGTAGGTTCAAATCCCCAAGCATTTCCTCCATGTTTAGCAGTCGCTTTGTATCTAACCCAAACCTTTGTTTCATCTGCAATTATATCACGAATGGTATATTTCAGATCATGGAAAGCTGATCGAAAATATTTGATTTCATGAATTACTTGTTCTGGTCCTTTCTTAGGAATCTGTACCCAATCTGGATCATAATCAGGATGAATAATTTTATCTGCAACATCAAAATCCGGCTTACTCCACATTTCTTCAAACCATAATCTGGCAATTTCTTTATTTCTCTCAATACCCATAAAAACAAATTTGTTTGAACTTTAATAATTATTTCTAGTTCAGATATCAATGCTCTAACAGTTCAAGAATCCTCTTTTTAGCAGCAGAATATTTCTCTTTTTGGTTTGAATTACCAAAGAAACCTGCAGCTGTCATACCTATGAATATCTTGTAACACAAAATCCTTTCCTCGTAATTCTCAAAATCTAGCTTCTTATCATCTTCAAACATTTTCTTGTTGAGCTTAGTATAATAATTTTCTTCTCTAATTTGCCAGAAATCTAACCAAGCTATATCGTAAGCAAAGTCGCCAAATAATGAATGCTCCCAATCAAAAATAGCAGTAATATCTCCATTAACATCTACTAGAACATTATCATATCCATAGTCACCATGAACCAAGTATCGATTTTTCGAACAAAATTGAACTAGCTCTTGTATTCTTTTCGAACTTTTAATGTAAAGATCTTTCTCAAAAATTCCAGTGGAAAATCTCTTGTTTGTGTAGATTCTTAATCCTTTAACAACATCCAAAATATGTTCGCTCATAGAATTGAACTTTACTTCTTGAAGGTTAGACCAATTTCCATACCCACTTGTTTTCGAAATATCAATAGAATGGATTTTGTGCAACATTTCAATTAACTTAACATCGGCTTCTTCACTTTTCTCTGGAGGAAAGAGAAGAACATTTACACCAGGAGATTTTTCCACAATGCAGTAGATTACTCTATTCCTTTTTTCACCACTGAAAGTACCTAAGTTAACAATATCTGGAATTGGGATTGTTTTATCTCTTGAACTAACATATTGAGAAGCAAGCAATTCTTTTTCAAAAGGATCTCTTATTTTTGCATTTGCCCGAGTCTTTCTAATTTTGATTACATAGCTCCCTTTATCGTCATCAAAGGAAAAAGCTTGAGATAGCTCTCCCCCTTTCAGGAATTCTAAGTTCTTTGTTTCAGAACTAAAATTCTTTGTAAGAAATATTTTAACATCTTCTATCTCAATTGATGTTTTTGCCTTTGACATTAGAGATTCAATTCAATTAGAAGATTTAATTCTTTTGTTTAATCTTCTACGGAATAAATATAAGTCTAATAACAATTATATTAATTTGTGATATTATGAAATCTAAAAACAGAAAACTCACTTATTTTAGCATTTTTCTTTTAATCTTGTGCATTTTTTATTCAATCCCTGAAACCTATGTTTCTGGAGATATTCTTCTTGATTCTTGGACTTGGGTTGCTGGAAGTAATTTAGATGATCAATTCCCAACTTATGGATCAAAAGGAGAAGAAGCCCCAGGTAATGTTCCAGGAGGTAGACAAAGTTGTGCTACTTGGATAGATGATGAAGAAAACTACTGGCTGTTTGGTGGTTATGGTTATGATAGTATAGGTTCTCTTGGACTTCTAAATGACTTGTGGAGATTTAATACTACAAGTCAACAATGGGCATGGATATCAGGTTCAAATTTAATTAATCAACCTAGCATTTTTGGTGCTAAAGGTGTTTTCCATACAAACAACCAACCAGTGTGTAGATATGAATGTACTTCATTCAAAGATAATGATGGTCATTTCTGGATCTTTGGAGGATCTACAACTGGAGGTGCATACAGGGGAGATTTGTGGTGCTTCAATACAACATTGAAAGCCTGGGCATGGATTGCAGGAAGCAACACAGATGATGACCCTGGAAGTTATGGAATATACAGAACATTTGATGTAGGCAACCTACCTCCAGCTAGAACAATATGCTGTTCATGGGTTGATAGTGATAACTTATTCTATATCTTTGGTGGAATGGCACCAGGTTCAGCATATTATAATGATTTATGGTGCTATAACCCAACACTCTGGAATTGGGCATGGATATCTGGTAATAATGCTACAAATGAGAATGGTGTTTATGGAATTAAGGGTATAGAAGATACCTCAAATCATCCTGGTGCACGAACTACTTTCACATCTTGGAAATCTTATGATGACCATCTTTGGTTGTTTGGAGGATGGGGCAGAAGCTGGAGTGGAGCAACTGGAAGATTGAACGATTTATGGAGATACAATAAAACAACAGATAAGTGGGCATGGATGTCAGGAAGCAATGAAACAAATGATCCAGGATACTGGGGTACTAAAGGTGTTCCTCATGAACTCAATATGCCAAAAGCTAGATATCTAGCTGCATCTTGTGTTGACAGCAATGGTAACTTTCTACTCTATTCAGGTAATTCTCCAGATACTTCTATGCTCAATGATCTTTGGAAATATGATTTAGGTTTAGCTCAATGGGTTTGGATATCCGGGAACAGTTCAACAAGTGTTATAGGATTGTATGGCACCAAAGGTGTAGCTAATACAAGTACTTATCCTGGTTCTAGACAAAGAGCTTCAATAAATTGTGATAATGATGGATATATTTGGGTGTTTGGTGGGTATGGTGTAGGTAGCACAGGAGATTTAGGAATGATGAATGATTTGTGGATGTATACCCCCGCAGATTTAGTAATTATTAATGAATACAGCTATTTCGCTTTAATTCAATTGGTTCTATTTACCAGTGTTCTAATAGCACTAACTCAAATAAAAAGAAAAAGGAAATAATTCCTTTTCTATTTTTTAAATATCAAAGATTAGTATATCTCCAACCATAAAAGGTTTCACAATTTCTTTTCCAAATCTTTTAGTGAAGAAATCTATTGCTTTTTTACCTGTACAATGACTAAAATATAATTCGGGTTTGTTATATTCTTCTTCTAGTTTTTTAGCTACATGTTCCAACTCTGACTCCTCTGTAAGTGCTACAAGATGTGTCCCACCGACTATCAATTTTATCTCACTATCAGGATGAAATTCCTTAGCTCTAGCGCAAACATTCAAGATACCTGCATGGCCACATCCGAATATAATGACAATTCCTTCCTTAGTTTTCAAAACCAGAGAGAGGTCATCTAATTGTATGTCCTTAACATATTTCCTTCCTTCTTTGAGTTTAAGTTTATCAGTGTGAGAATCCTTTTCCTTTCTATCAGAGATTTCACCTGTTGTTTTCAAGTAAGGTGTGATTTCATAAGGATCTGTTTTAGGCTCAAGAATATACTTTTCTTGTAAAAATTTAGGTAATTTGGGGAAACCAAAATTATACCTTCGATATTTAATAAATGCTAAAAATCCTATAAATAAATTAGATACTTTTCTTTTACGAAAGGCATGAGGATGAGCTACTATCCTGAGTTTTTCTGTAATAGTTCTCTGATCTAATAATGCTTCTAATCCGTGAGTATGATCCCAGTGACCATGACTAAGGATAAGAAATTCAATATCGTCTGGTTTTATGTTAAGGAGATTCATATGGTGGATTAGTACGAAACCTTGATCACCTACATCAAACAAAATCTTCCTTCCATCTAGTTCTAATAAATAAGATAAACCATCTGTTGGGATAAAGTCACTATTTATTTTAACAGTGTTATCTACTATGTTGGTAAGTTTGACTTGCATATTTTTCAACTAGAACTGAAAATTTTACTATTTAACTCTTAGTCTTGAGATATAGGTTTTTAAATTGGTTGTGGTCTTCCTTTACAAATAGTGCCTAAAAGTAAAAGAAACAAAAACTCTCAAAATGTTATAAAATGACATCTAAGAAGAGAATAAAATTGGCACTGAAGATTGCATTGTTCATGAGATATCTTAAATTACTAAATAGTATTTACTACTTGGTAAAACTAGTAAAAGATATAGCTTTATTCTTGAATTATTTAGCTTTAAGGCATTCTATAGAAGCTTAGAAATTATTTATGAATATTAAATCCTCTCATTCTTAGATAAGTATGGATTCAAAAGATGAAATGACATCAGATCAAGATGACAAACCATCTATTGGTCAAGTATTGACAAATGCGACTTTTATGGTTCTATTTGCAGCTCAATTCATAGAAAACATTGGTAGATCTATTTCTGGATTAGCAATTGAGTTTCTTATTTTCGGACTTACTGGAAGTCCTTTGTTAATGGGTGTTCTTTCAATTATCTGGTTATTACCTTTTGTTATAATAGCTCCTTTAGCTGGTGTTCTAGCAGATCGTTTTGACCAGCGTAAGCTAATGCTTATCTCTAATATAGTTAGTGCGATTGCTTCAGTAGGATTTGTGATTGTCTATGCCTTAAAAGATCAACTTACACTAATGCAACTTTCATTATGTCAACCAGCGGCAATCGGTTCAACAGCTTTCATAGCAACCATTCCTAAATATATACATGTTCTTTGGCCTTTATTCGTACTATGTTTTATTAACTCTTCATCCGCAGCTTTCTTTTTCCCGTCAAGGAATGCTTATACACGTTTGATAGTTAGAAAGAAGAATCTCTTGATTGCTAATTCTGTAGGATCTTCTGTTTTTCAAGTAGCAACAATTACTGGTTTTATGTTAGCTGGATTTTTAGCTGCTCGAAGCTATTTGTTGAGTTTCATTTTTGATGCAGTAACGTTTGCTGTTTCAGGTGTTCTTATTGCTGTTATCTTCATCATAGGGAAGAAACCTCCCGAAGTTGTACGAGAGAAAAGTCAAGATTTACGGCAGGAGCTGAAGAGCTTCGGAGAAGATATAGTAAAAGGATATCGAACAATACAAAAGCATCCAAAAATCTCTTATATGCTTGTTTTATTCTCATTCCTCACATTCGCCTTAGGAGCAGTGAGTGTTCTCTTCATAGTAATTCTTCAAGGTGAGATGGGGGTAGGAGAAGAATGGTATGGTGTTTTACAAGCATTGATGGGGATTTCAGGAATTATTACCGCTCTAGTATTTATGAAAATAGGAAAAATAAAGCGAAAAATCCTGTTATTGAACATCACTTTTGTAATATTAACTGCAACCATGTATCTCTTTTCAACAGTGAGAAATCTCACTGCAATGGCAATAATCATGCTTAGCTATGGAATCATGATGGTCTGTATAAATGTACCTGCTTCAACCCTTATTCAAGAATCAGTTCCATATAAGCTTCAAGGAAGAGTGTTTGGTTCACAACAATTATTACAAGGTGTAGCTCAATTGCTAGGAATGGGGATAGTTTCAATAATAGCGGAATATGTGCTTCCAATGTGGGTACTATTAGCATGTTCAGCTATGATGACTGTGACTATTATTACAGGATTCTTTTATTCTAAGAAAAAGGGATTAATGGGATCTGATTATTTAGAAGAAAAATCAATCGATTTGTTGAAAGCTAAAATTGAAACTTTACCAGCAAGTGGAGGATCTCCAAGTTTATCAACAGAAAAAGAATAAGTGATCTATTCATGTTATATGAATGGATAATTGGATGCTATTTTTATTGATAGAGAGACTTTACTCAAAATCTTCAAAATATACTTTATATACTGTGGAATAAAGCTGGTAGTTTTCCATACAAATCACAAGTAAAAGTTGACACAAGCAAAATTTGATAAATTATCAAATAAGCGAAATCCAATGTTAGAGAAAAGAACACTTGGAAAAACAGACATCAAAGTATCACCTATAGGCATAGGTGTTATGATGTGGATGCAGGGAAAAGGTTTAATGGGGCGTATGGCACCCGATATCTCCGAAGAAGTGAGAAATGATATAATCAAAGAATCCTTTACTGGGGGAATAAATTTCTTTGATACTGCCGAATTTTATGGTTTTGGTAAATCTGAAACTAATTTAGTTAAAGCTCTAAAAACAAATGGAATCGATGACAAGGATGTAATTATTGGTACTAAATGGGCTCCAGTTCTTAGAAGAGCTAGAAATATGCGAAGAACCATCAATAACCGAATTAGGTATCTTGATGGTTATACTATAGATCTTTATATGATTCATCAACCAATCAGCCTTTCTTTGATTAAAACTGAAATGAAGGAACTTGCTAGACTTGTGGAAAAAGAAAAAGTTCGATCTGTAGGGATAAGTAACTACAATGCAGAGCAGATGAGGAAAGCTCATGAAGAGCTAGAGAAACTCGGAGTGCCTTTAGTTGCTAATCAAGTTCAGTACAGTCTCGTTAGAAGAAACATAGAATCAAATAACATTCTAGATACAGCAAAAGAATTAGATGTTACTATTACAGCTTATACTCCTCTCGCAGGAGGTCTATTAACAGGTAAACTTCACAACAATCCTGAAGTGATGAAGAATAAGTACGTAATGTATCGAATGGTTGCTAAAAGGGATATGGAGAAGAGCATACCATTAGTCGAAACACTAACAGAAATTGGTAAAAGACATGAAGTTCTCCCTGGTCAAGTTGCACTCAATTGGTTAGTTACTTATCATGGAGATACAGTTGTAACCATTCCTGGTGCAACAAAGACTTACCAAGCTAAAGAAAACGCTGGAGCTATGGCTTTCAACTTAAGTAAAGCTGAACTAGAAGAGATTGCAGAAGTATCAGAAATCTTTCTTTGAATTATTTTATACAAATTCTCTTCTTAATTTTATTTTTCTAAAGAAGTATAGGTTCGTTCATATTCTTTGTCAAGTTTAGCAAAACTATTTGATTCCTTATCAAAGAAATCAAATCCTTCGCTTACATTGATTTGAGGAATCATGGTCCAATGTTGTATGAAATATGAATCTAATAAAGGTCTCAGTAAATAGAAAGCATCTAGAAATTCCCTAAGCTCATTCAATGGAAAATCAATGACAATACCGATTTTACCGGGTTTATCCAGAGCAATTGTAAAAGGATAGGGGATTTTAGATAAAAGGTAAAGAATTTGTTGAAGATTTTGTTTCGTTTCCATAATAAAAAATAGAGGAGGAGGATTGGCAAATGGAAAAAAACCAGTTCTATAACCACGGATAATCCCCTTTTGCTCCATTGTTCTGATGCGTCTCCTAATTTGTGATTCAGACAAATCTAATGTTTTTTCTAATTTCTTCAATGTAAGATTTTCTTCCAAATACATACTTCTCAATATCTGTATATCGAAAAAATCAAAATCAATTCGCTCTGGTTCTGTATCAAATTCGATATCTAATTCATTCCCACTTTTAATTTCATCTTCTAAATGTTCCTTCCACATTTCCCAGCTCCAAAACCAATTTGCATTTTCATCAAAATAATCAAAATTCCAATTATAGGCTTTATAATCTACGATATCAAAAACAAAATAGTCTCTTATAATACTCTTTTCTTTTAACATTTGAAACACTTTGTGTGGATTGTAAACTGAATCTAGAGAATAAATTGAATGCAAATAATATCCATTATATTTTCCATATGTTGGAACATACAAATCTATAGCTGCATTATTCGTTATTATTTGATAAAACTCAGGTCTATGATCAGGATTCTCTTCTATTACAAAAAAACTCTCTCCAAGTCCCAATTTTCTTTCATGAGTTATGGGAATCTTTTTTTGAAGAATTCCTTTTTCTTCAAGTTTAGAAATTCTATAACGAATTGTTCGTGGGGGTATTTTCTGATCCAGTTTTTTTGATTTGTGGAGTAATTCACTTAACTGCTTTGTTGATGGAGAATAATTCTGTTTATCGAATTGTTCATCAATTTGATGGATAATTTGTATATCTATATTATCAAAACTCTTTGTTTTGGATTTAGTCATGAATAGCACCATTTCATTTAAACAACCAAATAGGAGGCCAGGAGTATTCTTTAGAAATAGCAAATAATAGTTGTATATTCACTAACTCACCATTTATCCCATTTGCCATACTCACTGCCCCTTGACCTGTTAAAGGATTGAAAATCATCATACAAGTCGCACCAGGCATATTAGTTCCTGGATGAGTAAGAAGTAATTTGCCTTCTTCTTCAATCAAAAAGATCCCCAAACCTTGTCCTGTAAAACCAGAGAATTTTGCTGGATCAAGTTTTACTTGTGAAGAGAACATTTGTTTAACAGTCTCAGGAGAAATAATTTTACTAGATTCACCATTGTATGCTTTCATTAATTCTACAAGGAATAAACTTAACTCAAAAGGAGTTGTTAGGAGACCGCAATGTCCAGATGCACTGGGATGTAAACCAGTTTCCCTTGCTTCTCCATCTTGATCATGAGGTACAATAGTATTTTTCTTTAACTCCCCAGTAGGATATTCAAAAGTACTATTTTTCATTCCTAGTGGAGTAAAAATCGTCTTTTTTATTATATCAGGAAATTGCTTTCCAGTTATATCTTCATACAATTTTTGAATAATGATATAGCCTAAATTTGAGTAGCTATGATCAGATCCTGGTTTAAAACAAACCTCAACAGGATCATTAATTGCAGGAGATTCACCCTTTAGTATTTGATCAATTGTTGGAATTTTTCCCTCTTCTACTCCAAACATAGAATCTGGACGATTAATGCCTGCTGTATGCGTTAAAAGTTGTTTAAGTGTAACTTTGTTTTCTTTTGTAAAGTTATTCTCTGGAATTTTCCATGAAAGGAGCTTATTATTCACATCTTCATCTAGACTAAGTAAGCTCTGTTCAACTCCATTTAAAACAGCTGCAGCAGTTAAAGTTTTCGAAGTTGAACCAGCTTCAAAGAGAGTATCTAGCGTAACTTCTTTTTGTGTACGAATATTTTTTACTCCAAAGCATTTTATCCATTTAATTTCAAAATTATCAATTACAGCAATACTAATTCCTGGAACTTTGTATTTTTTCATACTTTCCTCAATAGTTCCTACATCTTCCCAATTAGGTGAAGGTAATCCTTCAAGATTCAATTGAGGAATTCCGCTTTCTATTTTCTGAATTTGTTCTATGGTTTTAGTTTTATCCTTTTCAAAGATTTTTAGTTTCTCACTCTTCATTTCTCTCACTTTATAGCTATCTTCTCATTAAACAAGTTTGGTTTTACTATGCGTGTTATGGCAACAAACAATATATAAATATTGCCATTTAATGCATTAAATAAAGCTAAGAAATTCTTAGAAATTCCTTTCAAGTTATAACAAATTTAATTGACGAAACTTTTAAAACGAGAAAAATGCTTCGAAATTCGTGATTTCGGAAAAGAAAATTGAGTATAGGGTTGAGGAATTATCATTTTCATCTTTTAAGGCAAATAATATATATTACGAGTATTTGGTTTCTAATGCTAAAGAATTACTTTAAGCTAGGTGAAAATGAAATTGACTCAAGAATTTGACTTAGGTGATGATACTGAAGAGATTATTGGCCTAGGAACATGGATCGATAAAATAGCTCTAGATGTAATCGAAAGGAAAGATAATCTTGAAGGAGATCACCCTATTCTTATCAGAACTGAAAGTGGTTTAGGCGCATCTGGTTTTCCACATATAGGTTCATTTGCTGATGCATCGAGAGGATATGCATTCAAACTAGCTATTGAGGAGCAAGGAAGAGAAGCTGAATTTATCCCTTTTACTGATGATATGGATGGTTTAAGAAAAGTTCCTGTAGGAACTCCTCCAGAATTGGAAGAACATCTGGGGAAACCAGTCAGTACAATTCCAGATCCTTGGGGATGTCATAAGAGCTATGGAGAGCATATGTCTTCTTTACTACTCGAATCATTAGAATCTGTGGGTATTGAATTTAATCCTCAGTCAGCTTATAAGCTCTACACATCTGGTAAATTGGCACCACAAGTTAAGAAAATATTATCCAATGCTAAACTTGCAGGAGAGATTATCAAAGAAATAACAGATCAAGATAAGTACCTTGAAGTTTTACCTTATAATGCAATATGTGAAAATTGTGGAAGAATATACACTACACAAGCAATCAATTATGATGAAAAGAAAGGATCAGTCGAATATATCTGTGGAGGAGAAGAAATTGGAGGTAGAAAATATGAAGGTTGTAACCACAGAGGTTGGTCTGATATATCTAAAGGTGAA
>JAEOTG010000184.1 GCA_016839985.1 Candidatus Heimdallarchaeota archaeon
AATACCAGATAGGGATAAATCCTGGAAAAGGAGAGGGTGTTGTTAGGGCTTCATTATATATTTATAACACTATGAATGAGGTTGATATATTTCTAACAGAATTGGAGAATTTTGCTAAAGTAATAGATTAAATCTTATTGTTTCACTTCTTTTCCCTACTTTTTAGAGAAGCAAGAATTCCAGTAATAAATAGAAATTTGATGTTTACTATTTTTTGTATATTTGACCGAAACGATTAAAAAACTATCATGTAGTGATGATACTGAATATAACTTTTCGTAGAGGTGTTTAAAATGAGCGATGAGACCCTCGAACAAATAAACGAAGCAATTCATTTATTAGAGAGAATAAGTGAGGATACAACAGTACCTCGGAATATTAGAAGAGCTGCAACTAACTCGCTAGAGATAATAAGAGAACCAGACCCTGAACTTAGTTTAGCTGTAAAAGCAAACAATGCGATAGAAATTCTTGATGAAATATCTCAGGATCCAAATTGTCCAGCTCATGCTAGAACAATGTTGTTGCAAATCATTACTCTTCTTGAAATAACAGATTTTGGTTAAACTAAAAACGGAGCTATAGGGAATTACCCATACTTGCTCTCTTTTTCTTTCTTGCTCTCTTGATCTAAAATCATAATTCATAATCTTCTTCAACAGTACTTCCAGGTTTTATTGTACTACCAGATGCAATTTTCCTTCCTGGAAAGATTAACGAATTAACTCCTATTTCGCAATTATCACCGATTATTGCTCCAAGTTTCATGAAACCGGTTTTTAATTCCTTCTTGTTAATTGTCATGGTTATTTCTTTTATTGGTGTTTCAGTATTTACAGTGGTAACTCCTGAAGAAAGAATTGTATTTTGTCCTATTATACTATCTCCAACGTAGCAAAGACCATAAATTTTAGCACCTCTGAATAATACAGAGTTTTTCACTTCACTTCCAAAGCCTATTATTGATTCTCTCCCAATAGAACAATGGTCTCTAATTAAAACATTATTGCCTACATATGTGTCTGGTCCAATGTATAAAGGCCCATTTAAAACGGATCCAGAAGAGATGACAACATTCTCTCCAATAATAACAGCGTTCTTTATTTCCACATTTGGTTCAAGTGTAACATCTTTAGATATTCTTGATTCCTTAACTTTAGATAATAACATTCTATTTGCTTCTATTATGTTCCAAGGCTTTCCAATATCAATCCATTCTTTTTCCCAAATAGCAGCAGCTACTTTATCTCCTTTCTCTATTCTATTATTAATAGCTTGACCTAGAGAGATTTGTTTCTTAACTTCTTCGAATATTTCAGTTCGCACTATAAAGCATCCAGCATCAACATAGTTGCTGTGTGATGGATCTTCTTTAGGAATTCCTGCTTTATTTACCATGCCCATTGAGTTAATATCAACAATACCAAAATCACCAGTATCTCCTTGTAAAGTTAAAGTCATAGCCATATCTGCTTGTGTATTTTCAAAAGCATTCAAAGCTCTTTGAATTAATCCTTTCTCTGAAACAATATCACCAAAAAGCAACAAAAACTCTGTTTCGTTTTTAACATAATCTTCAGCAGCTAAAAATGCGGATTGAATACCTTCTTTATCACCTTGATCAGCATAACGAATGCATACATCAAGGTCACTTCCTTTTTTGAAATAATCCTTAATTTGATCCCCTTTATACCCAGTAACAATGATGATATCTGTTAAACCCATCTCTTTGAGTTCTTCAATAATATATTGCAAAATAGGTTTACCCAAGAGAGTAATCATGGGTTTAGGACGGGTTTGAGTTAAAGGAAATAAATCTAGACCTTTTCCTCCAGCTAAAATAACGGCTTTCATTCTTGTTCTACTCATGAATTATTACACCAATATATCTTTTTTTTCCTTCTATCTATTTAATTAGAGAACTGTTACAGATTTTGAGAGATTTCTAGGCTGATCCGGCGAGTATCCTCTTCTCACTGCCGTATAATATGCCAACAACTGTAACGGTACCACGTATGGTATTGTTGAGAACATTTCTGAATATCCTTTTGGTATTTCGAATTTCCATTTCACTAGTTCTTCCATTTCTTTGTCTCCTTCCTCCAGCACTGCTATTGCAGTCGCTCCTCTCGCTTTCATTTCCATTATGTTTCCTACTATTAGCTTACGTGTTTGATCCTGTGGTGTGACAAATACTACAGGATAATCTTCTTCAACTAAAGCAATTGGTCCATGTTTTGATTCTCCTGCTGGATATGCTTCACTATGAATGTATGCTATTTCTTTCATCTTCAATGCTCCTTCTCGAGCTGTTTGAAGGTTTAGAGAGCGAGCAAGATAGAAACTACTATTCTTCTTTGCAAACCATGAAGCTATATGATTTGCTCTTGCTTCATTATGGACAATGGTCTGTTTAACGATGGATGGAATATTTTTGAAATTTGTTCGATACATTTCGTACTCATCATTATCCAATTCTCCAGAAATTTTTCCTAATTCTAGTCCTATATCCCACATAGCTAATGTTTGAGCTGTGTAGGTTTTTGTAGCAGCTACTCCAATCTCTGGACCTGCATAAAGATATAAAACTTCATCAGAGTGCCTTGTTACAGTACTTCCTACTATGTTAACAGCTGATAAAATCGTTGCTCCGAGCTCTCGAGCGTTTTTAATAGCCATAATCGTATCCATCGTTTCTCCACTTTGGCTAACTGGGACAATAACTGTTTTTTCGTCAATAAGGTTTTTAATCAATTCATATTCTGATGCTATTACTGAACTGCAAGGTTTTTTTACAAATCTTCGAATAAGATTCTGTCCAGTTAAAGTAGAATAATGTGCTGTTCCTGCTGCAAGAAGAAAAACTTTTTCAGCTTCGTATATCTTTTCCGCAATTTTAAGAATTGATGGCTGTTCAATTCGGATATAATCAGCTAGTGTGTTTGGTTGTTCATGAATTTCTTTAAGCATAAAATGTGGAAATCCTGCCTTCTGAGCCATTTCTGGTTTCCAAGATACAGTGTATGGTTTTCTTGTGATTGTTTCTCCAGTTTTTAGATCTATTATTTCGTAATTATCCTTTGAAATGGTAACAAACTCATCATCATGAAGAAGAACAACTTCTTGAGTATAGGAGAGAAAAGCTGGGATATCCGATGCGCAAAACATTCGATTATCGTTTATACCTATGACCAAGGGGCTATCTTTTTTAGCGCAAAAAATCTTATCAGGTTCCAAAGTTGATATAACACAAATACCATAAGTTCCTTCAATTCTTTCAACAGTCTTAATTATAGCTTCTTCCAGTGAAACCTTCTCTTCTTCAAGAAATTGTTCAATCAGATGTGGTAAAACCTCAGTATCAGTTTCAGACTGAAAAACATGACCTTGTTCTAGTAATTCATTTTTTAATTGTTGAAAATTTTCTATAATTCCATTATGGATTACTGAAATTTGTTTTTTACAGTCAACATGTGGATGCGCATTTTCCTTACTAGGGGGTCCATGAGTTGCCCATCTAGTGTGTCCTATTGCTACTCTCCCTTTTATGGAATCTAAATCAATTTTCTCTAAAACCTCCGCGATTTTTCCTTCATCCTTAACTATTATGAGCTCACCATTTGCAACTGAAGCAACTCCTACACTATCATAACCACGATACTCTAGTTTTGTTAGAGCCTCAATTATTTCGTTTCCAATTTTCGATTCCGTTTGCTGAATAATTCCAACTATACCACACATATGCAACACTTAGTTATGATTTTTAACAATAGCTAATTTATTTTCACTGTTTTTTACTCTAAAATAGTTAAAAACTTTTTTATTATTAAAGTTTACTATTTATTTCACCCTTTAACCTATCAACAATATTTGCTTTCTTCTTTATTTGAGCCTTCAAAGTATCAATACTGGGTGTTATTGATGGATCAACTTCATAAAGAATTGCTAAATATATACTAACAAAATCGATGAGATAAGTTGAACTAAATTGTTTAGCTAATTTTGTTTTACCTTTTGGATAAACCTCAAGAATCTTTTCTGTTTCTTTTGAGATTAGTTTTATTGTTTCTTCAATTCTTACTTTTATCGACTTTGATTCCTCTCTATCTCTAAAGAAAACAAATGTTGTGTCATTTAGCGTTTTATTAGGATTATCTACTACTACTATTCCATTATGATTTTGCTCAGGTAATTCCTCATAAACTGCTAAAATCTTGCTATTTTCATTTAGCTCTGATTTAGCTCGATAGGCAATAGAAGAATAGAAAGTATGACCTATAAAAACAGGAAGTGTGTTGAATAAACCGAGAGCAATTTGCTTAGAGATATTATCATTGATAGTTTTTTCTGGTGAGTACTCTAGTGCTAGATTCTGGAGTAGTTGTTCTGTTTCATTAATATCTTGATCCATTTTATTGATAAGCTCAAATCTTTCTAGAATTGATATTAGGGAGATATATATTAAAGGAAAAGCAGTTCTTGGAGGTAATCCTTCTTTAATTTTTATGTGGGGAATTCCAATCTGATTAGAAAATGCTTCCAAATAACCACTAGAGGAAATTGAAATAATCATAGCTTCCTTTAACAAAGCTTTGTAAAAGCTAGAAAGTGTTTCTTCAGTATTTCCTGAATAACTAATACATATAACAAGAGTATCTTCATCTACAAACTGTGGGATATCGTATTCTCGATTAATTATTACGGGAATAGATAAATCGTTTTTGAATAATTGACTAAGATAATCACCTGCAATTGCAGAACCTCCCATTCCGCAGATTACTATGTTTTTTGGTTTCCTAAAATCAACTTTCTTCTTATTCCACTGAAAGCTAGTTGAAATGTCTAATTTCAAACTTTCTTCTCTAGCTTCTTTAATATATGAATACCAATTTACCATAACATCAATTTGATTTGATTTATCATATTGTTCTATTGTTTTTATATCATCTAAATCTATCATTTCTATTTCACTTTAAACTAGATTATAATATCTAAACTACGTCTTTTCCCTTTTCCCATAAATATTCAAAATTGTTATTGAAAATTTCTATTATACCTGAATTTGAGGAGAAATGAGGACGATATACATATTTTTCTTGACGGACAGGTGAAACCCAAATGACAAAAACAACTTGCTCACCATCAACCAAAGTTCCTCTTGCAACAACATTACCATTTGTGATCAACTTAACTCTAGCACCCATAGATACTAGATTCTTAGCATTTTGTTTAGATGCTTCATCCTCTACACTCATAAGTACACGAACTAAAACATCTCGTTCAAGTGCTTCTTTTATAGCGCTCTTAACCTGGTTAAACCAATAGAAAACATTGGTAAAAATACAAATTTCCTTTTCAGCTTTTTCTATTATTTCGATTGTTTTCGTTTCCATTTCACCTAATGAAGAATATGCTTCAAGTAGTTCATCAGGTTTGATTACTAATTGTGAATGATAATCTGGATCATTAAGAAGAGAAACAATCTCTCTAGAAGCTGCTTTCATTTTTTGGAATTCTTCTTGATACTCTAGTTCTTTAAATTCAAGAAATTTTTTCATCGCAATTTCAAGATTCAAAGCTTCAAATCTTTTGGGTCTTCCTGAGATAATGCGAACAAAACCCTTCTTCTCTAAACTTTCTATGGTATCATAGATTCTTGGTGTAGGGATATCTGTCTGTTTGTGAATCTCTTCAGCTGTAGAGATTGATAATGCAATTAAGGATTTGAGTGTTTTTATTTCATATTGAGTTAGTCCAAGCGATTTTAATTTCATATCAATTTGATCAAGATGAGACATGGTTTTGCTCCATTCTGATTTTTGCAAAGAGAATATATAAATTGCTCGTATTAGATGCGTTAAAGATAAAATTCATTAACCAAAAACTTAAAATGAAAACAACTAGGATAAAACTTGAAATCGAGTAATTAGGGGCAGTGGTCTAGCTCGGTTATGACAACTCCCTTACACGGAGTAGGTCAGCGGTTCAA
>JAEOTG010000185.1 GCA_016839985.1 Candidatus Heimdallarchaeota archaeon
AAGATGGAAGCGAAAGAACCTTAGTGAATTCTGTTGAAGATGTTCTTAAAAATGCGGATTGCGCGATTGTTTGTACAGATTGGGATGAATTCAAAACCTTAACACCAACTATGTTTAAACAATACATGAAAAACCCATGTGTAGTTGATGGTCGAAGAATCTATGATTCAATTGAATTCTCTAAAGAACTCAATTACAGGATTGTTGGTTATCGATTAGATTAAATTTTAACATTTTTTTACTATTCAATTTTTAATAATAGAATTCAATTGTCTAATCAACTAAAAAATTGAGTATTTTATTTGTTCTCTAATTTATCTTCCTAAACCGATGCCACTATATTTAATTCCTTTTTCCCTAAATTTCTGGTGGTTATATACTCTACGTCCATCAATAATTATTGGAGTTTTCATATTTTCTTTGAAAGTTTCAGGTGGAAGATTAATGTAGTCACTCCACTCTGTTACTAATATACAAGCATCTGCATTTTGAATTGCTTCTTCAGGTGTTTTGACATAAAGTAAATTCTGATGTGAGAGTATTTTTGCAGCTGATGTTACAGCAATAGGATCAGTTGCTACGACTTGAGCTCCTTCTTTGAGTAACAATTTAATAATGGGTATAGAAGGAGCTTCTCTCATATCATCAGTGTTTGGTTTGAAAGCTAAACCTAAAACAGCTATTTTTTTAGCTTCTAAGCGCTCTTCTTGGAAAACGCTTTTTAACAATCTTACTGCTTCAAATGGTTGAACTTCATTTGTATCAAGTGCAGCTTGCAATATTTTTGAAGAAATCCCAAATTCCTTAGATTTATGTAATAAAGCTCTCATATCCTTTGGAAAACAACTACCACCCCAACCAATTCCTGCTTTCATAAATTTTTCAGAAATCCTATGATCCATCCCTACAGCTTCAACTACTTCATTTATATCAGCACCAAAGCTTTCTGCTAGGTTTGCCATTTCATTAAAGTAAGAAATTTTTGTGGCTAGAAAGCAATTAGCAACATACTTTATCATTTCAGCGGACGTTGGATCTACACATACAAAAGGCGCAAGAAAACCATCATAACATTGCATCATGATATTTTTTGCATTCTCGTCAGTTACTCCAATTACTACTCGATCAGGATACAGAAAATCGTTAATCGCAACACCTTCCCTTAAAAACTCTGGATTCATTCCTAAACCAAAATTTTCACCCAATTTTAAACCACTTTCTTTCTCAATAATAGGTCCTACATGACTTATTGTTGTTCCAGGAATACATGTACTCTTAACAACTATCATCTTGTATTTTTTCTGCTTCCTAAGTACTTGAGCAATCTCTTTAGCAGCATTATCGACATATTCATAGCTCATCGAACCATCAGGTAGAGAAGGAGTTCCAACACAGATGAAAACTACATCAGAATTAGAAACAACATATTCAAAATCAAGAGTTACCTCAAAGAGTCCTTTTGCAATAACATCTTTTAGAAGTAATTCTAATCCTTCTTCATATATCGGAGATATTCCTTTACTAATCATTTCTACTTTTTCTTCAACTACATCTACGCACCTAATCATATGACCTTTGCTTGCAAAAGACACTCCAGTTACTAAACCTACATAACCAGTACCAATGATTCCAATATTCATTACCTATCAGACTGTTTTGAGGAGTATTTCAACTTTTGTTTTTCAATAGATTTCTTCAGTACACCCAAAATGTTTTTTATGTCAAGTTTACCAAAAACACAATGACCTCTTATCGAAGTATAGCAGATACTGTTCACAAATACATAGATGTCCCAGAAAAATTATACATAGATATTATTGACACATATGAATTTCAACGTCTTAGACGAATCATACAACTTGGAGGAGTTTCAATTTCCTATCCTTCAGCTACACATAGTCGTTTTATGCATAGCTTAGGAGCAAGCCATGTTGCTAATAGTCTTACAACTGAACTCAATAAGAAGTACCCACAAATACTTACAAAAGACGATATAACTTTGTGTAGTTTAACAGCTTTAATGCATGATATTGGACATGGACCTTTTAGTCACATGTTTGAAGATACAATTCGCATGTTATGTAGGAATTCAGAGAATCCTGCTTGTAATGAGAAATTTGAAAATTTTGTAAGACATGAAAATATCTCTGAACAGATTGTTTTAGACACAGATTCTGGAATAGCAAAAATCTTGGAAAAAGAAGGTTTTGATAGAAGAAGAATAGGTGATTTAATCCAAGGTAGAAGTGTTGATGATAAGCCATTCTATAACCAGATAATAAGATCACAACTAGATGCAGATGCATTAGATTACTTAATGAGAGATTCTGTAGCAACAGGTGTATCATTTGGTTTGTACAATCTTGAGAGATTATTTGCTATGCTTGAATTAACCCCAGAAGGATTGATAATTATTCGAGAAAAGGGTTTACAATCTATCGAACAAGTTGTAATTAGTTTGTATATGCAATTCTCAAGAGTCTACTTCCACAAAACAGTGAGATGTTGGGAATATATGCTTAAATTGTTCATTTCTCAAATACTTCAAAAACTCGATGAAGGAGAACAATTAGCAGTATTGCCATTTGTTCAGGACTTCTCTGATAATCCATATTGGAAAACCTTAATGACTTTAACAGATGATGTTATTTATACTCAAATGCATTATTCTGTTGCAAAAGAGGAAAATGATCTTTTCATTAAGAAATTAGCTTCTGATATTCTCCAAAGGAATCTCTACAAAAGCATACCACTGACAGAAGAAATGGCTGAAAGCATTTCTGAAAATCAAGATAAAATTAATTTTATTGTTAGGAAACATGGTTATCCTACAATCAGTTGGGAGATTGATCAGTTTATGAGTAGATATTATACTCCATATGATGAAAAAGATAGATTTGCTATAATGTTAAAAATGAAAGATGGATCATTGAAACAACTCTCTGAGGTATCTGAAGTTGTAGGAAGTTTAACCAAACCTAAATACAATAATTTACTTATTTTTCCAGCCTCCTGCAAAGAAGAGATAACTAAGATTGTAAAGGATTTAGAAAAATAAAAAGAAAGAAAGAAAAATTACAATTAATCTGAGGAGTAATCATATTTAGGTTGCTGATCTGGTTCTGGTTGAGGTTCAGGTTTAGGAGTATCATCTTTAGGCAATCTTTCTTTGTTGATTAATTCTCCACAATTTCTGCATAATGCATATTTTCTTTTAGTCACTTCTCCACAGAATTTACAACGTACTAATCTTCTAATTATGCGAAGTTGAATTTGTCTCCAGAGTAAAGCCCAGATAACACCAAGCGAAGCTAGAACTTGAACCCAAGTAGATTGAAGTGCTGATTCTATCCAACCATATATTCTCTCCAAAGTTTTTAGAGGGATAACATCAATTCTAAATCCGAAATGGTGTTCAAAATTACCTGTTTCTACGTTATAGAAATCAGTTGTAAAAATTACAATTTCTAAATCAGTATCATTTTTTATAAGTGAGCTTTCGATTATTACGGTAGTTGGTAAACTAAACCGATCTTCATTATTACTATCTTGGAAAATTTCTTCATTTAGAAACAGACTTACTCTTGGATTGAAGATGCTTGAAGGAATTTGGGCTTCTACATTTATATATAGTGATAAATCACTTCCTTCTTTTACTTGAGGTGGTGAAGGACTAATTGTTAAATCTAAGGAATTATATGTTATAGAAACACTTTTTCTGATACTTGCAGGTAGAAAACCATCTTTAATTGCAATTAGAGTTATGTTGAAATCTAGAGTAGGTATATCTGCATCTGGTGGTGCGGGTAAGTTTCGGAACAAATCAATAAGGTCTATATCTACTCTAAAAGATCCTCCTGCATCAGATTGTCCAAGTATGGTGTCAAAAGGTCCATTTATTATTAAAGTTGCATTCTTTACTGATAATCCTTGTTCGTCATCACATTTAATTGTAAATGCTATTTTTTTATCATATCCTTGTATAACATCTAAATTCGAGGGATCAGTGCTAATACGAATTTCTTTGTCTATATAGAAATAATAAGTAAATGAGAATATATTATAATTATCTGCATAAAATAAATCTAGTTTTAAATCTCTTTCTCCTCCAAGTTGAGCTGTGAAATTCAAAGTTCTTGGATTTGGATAAGAGAGTCTTACTCCATCTAAGAAGGCAGTTCTAACATCAATATATTTAGCATAAGTAACATTCAAATTGCTTAAGGATGAGATATCTGTTCTAAAATTACGGTAAATAATACTATTACTCGATCCAAAAATAGAGGTAGTTTCTTGCATATCTATATACCAAGTTAAAGTAGTTTTTTCAAATAATTTGATATCATTTGGAATTACAAGAATCGTTGTAAGTGGAAATATTTTTGATAAAGTACTAACTGCTTGGAAGTTTATGAGAAAGGGATTACTAAATAGATTATTATATGAATAGAAAAGAAGTGTTCCATATATAGTAAGTCCTGCTTCAAAATAATCTGGATGCACAAAAACACTTGTAGAAAGAGCATCATAGAGATTAAGATATAGAAATGCAAAAGGTGGATCTCCAAATTCCTCAAATCTTTTTCTGAAAAATTCAATTGATTGAGAGATAGCTAAGAAATTATCATAAGAAAGAGCATTAGTTGAAACTTGACTTGTTGTAAAGTTATATTTTCTATGTAATAATCCAGTTGTAGAACTAAAGAATTTATCAAATATACTATATTCTATTTCTTCTGCTTTGAAGAAATATTCTAGATTACCAGTATTATTACCACCCAGTTTTTGATATGAACTATGTTGAAGAAGGGCAGTTGTATAATATAAATTACCTTGGAGAGTTGCTTCAGAATCTGAACCAGTAGGAGAATTCAAAGTATTTTTCATTAAAGAACCTAGTGATAAATCATTTAACGTAACTATATTCCTTGCATTTGAATAATAAAAGTCTACAGCTTTCTGTGTTTCATTATAAAAAACCGAATTATCTTTTGCTAGATAGTTAGCAATGGAGAATAAACCAATAGATTTTGAGGATGTATAGTCAGTACCACCAATTACTTCATATCCAGAATTGAGAGTAAGAGTAGTGTTGATCAAACCAGGAGTTTCAATGTAAAAAAGAGAAACTAACTGAGAGAGAGTATTACTTGCACTATTCCAGTATGTTTGATTTATAGGATCTTGTACAATTTCAAAAGCTTTAGCAAGCCGTTCATACATTATAACTAAAAAGAAATTGTCTTCTGCATACATATCATATGGAGCAATTCCATTTTCACCAAGAATAAAAGTACCATTAACTTCAAGATTTAATGCAGGAACTAAAACGTTTTTACAAGTATTTAGAAACCAACTATCGTTGAGTGTATAGAATAGATCAATATAAGCTAGAATCTTATGAATTATAGAAAGATCATCGATTCTCGTTGTAGGATTATTTGCTGGATCAAAATTAGTAGATGAATACCATTCTATGTTTCTTGCTAATTCAAGTGTTTTACCATCGAGATATATTGCACTTGAATTGTCATCTATTATAGGTTGTATTATAGGATCTCTAAATTCCTCTATTTCATATGAGATAAATGAAGAGGAGTTGGAAACTTTTTCTAGTTTTACAACTGCTGATGTTTTATCTATAGAAAGGAAAGAAAGAATAAATAGATTCAAAATCAAAAAAAATACTGCAAAATGCTTTTTTGAATTCATAAAGAGAAATTAGTAAGGTTGAAAAAAAAGTCTTCGCATTAGGGTAATCAACTATTTCTTTCTATTACTCTCAATTAAGAGATATTCTCTGATGATTTCCTCTAATTCATCCTTTGATATTCTGGAATCAGACTCTATTCTTCCATCAAGAAGTTTAATGTGCCTAAAACCTGGTCTAAGCAACGATAAATCGTGAGAACAAGTAATTACTGTGGCTTTATTTATTCGTACAATATCCATCAATAAATCCATGATAGTTCGAGCTAGTTCACTATCCATGTTAGCTGAAGGTTCATCTGCTAGAATGATATTTGTCTTTCGAGATAATGCTGCACATAAAGATGCTCTTTGAGTTTCGCCTGATGATAATTCACTTGGATAAGCTTCCATTTTGTGATCTATATGACACTCTTTCGAGATAGAATTGGCATATTCCAAGTCAAATTTATCTCCAGAAAATAGACTTGGAATTAGTAAATTATCTTTGACTTGTAGAGGACTGAAGAGGTTATTATGCTGTGAGATGTATGCTATATTTTTCAATCTGAAACGAGAAACAGGATTTTCTTTCTCAGCTGTTATAGGAAATTTCAATACTGATATATTGCCTTCATCAGGTTTGATTAATCCAGCTATAAGGTTGAGAAGGGTAGTTTTTCCAACACCAGATGGTCCAGAGATAAAAACAAAATCTCCTTCATGAAGATCCAAGTTCATCTTTTCTATAACATTTACAAAACCTGCAGGTGATTGATAGCCTTTTGATAAATTCTTAACTTTTACAACTGCTTTTGATTTTTTAGGAGGGATAAATTCTCTGCTA
>JAEOTG010000186.1 GCA_016839985.1 Candidatus Heimdallarchaeota archaeon
AAGAACTAGAAGGAGTACTTGGTTCAGTTGTTTTAGATGAAGAAACAAGAGAAATCTTTGTAGGTTCTGTAATTAGAATACAAAAGATATATTTCGCAACTACTCCTTCAGCTACAACAGAAAACAGTCCATTATATGGCTTGCAGCATAATATGGTGTCTGATGTTAATTACGATCAAGTTGATGGTAAATTCTATGTCTCAACTCTGCTAGGTTTAGATAGAGTGGATTCAACTACCAGACAAATAGAATCTCTTATCATGAATGTTGGTGGTTCAGGAGGAGATACATCAGGTGAACTTTTAGAGAATGCAAGACTATATTATCATAACAGAGAGAGATATGATATTACTGGTGGAACTTGGATATTTATGAATACCATTCTACCTTTAGATGAATACCATTATATTGGTGATATTGAGTCATCACAGAATGAATCAGTTCTATACTATTGTGCTTCTGAATCAAATGATGGTACAACTAGTAATGGTTCCCTAATAATCTATAATAGAAACACAGGATATTATAAAGTCGAAGACTTTGGATATAACAAATCAGAGCTACATGTACAAAGAGCATTAGAAGATCCAACCAGAGATGTGCTGTATGTTGCAACAAATGAGCATCTTATCCTTTATAATTTGACAACTTTGACTGAAATCAAAAGATTTGGTGGAGGACTCTGGGATATAAGGAGCTTAGAGTGGATCAACGGTTATCTGTGGTTCGGACTTGAACAATATCCTAATGTTCGAATATATAATCCAACTTTTGAAACATTTTCAAACTTTGGTCAAGCTTCACAAATTCTCTACCCAGCAATTAATGATATTTACTATATTCAAAGCAGACAAGAAGTCTATATACTTGCTAATTCAGGACTCTATGTGTATAATATGACAAATGGACAACTTAAATACGAATCCGAAACTGAAGGTTTATCTTCACTATTTACAAGAAGAATGGATTATAATCCGGCTATAGAAGCTTGGATTGGATCTTTAGGTGGTTTGAATATCTACAATCCTAACTTTGATAATAGATTACCTATAGTCACAGTTGATTACCCAAGTTTAATAATGATAGGTACCAATTTGATAAATGCTAGCGCGTCTGATTATGCAGGAATCAAAGAAATAAAAGCAACAATGAAGAATAGTACTTGGAGTACAAGTTGGACAATTGCAGGTGATTATCTTCAAGTGGTTTTAGACACAACAATATATGATGATGGGATCTATGAATTCGGATTAAATGTTACTGATTTTAACAATCAAGTAGAAAGTCTAGCAGTAACAATAGAAATCGATAATATTATAATTAGAGAATTTAGTGCAATTCTTTTACCAATGTTTATCCCAATAATGGTAATCAGTACAGTTGTAATTCTTAGAAAAAGACGTAAAAAATAATTTTTCTTTTTTCTTTTTTTAACCTATATTCATGAATCTTTCACCAGTGATTTTGATTCTATGTTCACAAAATTCGCATATTGTTGATCCTGGTTTATTTATTTCTCCGCAGTTATCACATTCAATTGGTTGTAATAGTGCTTCACGAGATCTTTTCATTATTCTATCAATTCTACCAATTCGATTAGTGTTAATGATTACAACAATAATTAGAATAACAAATATACCTCCAACAACACCGGCTGAAATAATTATAGGTCTTAGATTGAAAGCTACTAAATTACTTACATCTTCAATGTATTGAGTTAAACCAGTGTAGTCAGTTAAAAATGCTGTTATTCTTTTAGATGAATGAATTTCAAAAAGAACTTCAGAAAAGGAAACAGAAGACAAAGTCCAATCTACTGCAATTACTTCATATTCTTTTGCCTTTATTGTTATACTTCCTTCTACTCCCTCCATCCCAGCTTCACTGAATGTTAATGAATAGATTACGTAAGAATCAACGCGATTATAATCTTCAGTTATTATACCCGTGTTATCTATAACAATGAAATAGTCACTCTCATCTAATATAATCGTATAATAGTCATATATCATATCTTCAACTAAAGTACCTGGAATTACATAGATTGGTAGTGCTACCGTAAAAAAAGGAGCAATAATTAGTAGTAAAACAAAGCAAGTAATTCCTAAATTCTTTTTCATATCACTTAGTCCTGAATTGCTTTCTATATATCTCAGTCTTAAATCTTTATAAATATATTCTGTTGAAGATAAATTTCAGTGCTTGATAAGCTTAAGATTGAATTTGAAGAAGAAGTTTGGGGGAATACTCCCCCAGTAGTGGTGGATAATAGAGAAGATAGGTTTGGGGGGGGTTGTCCACCCCCGTGGAAGATAGAGTTCCTATCTCCAAAGAACAAACAGTGAAATTACTATTTAAAGTAAAAGAGAGTGTGAATTAAAAGTGATGAAAATAAATCTAATCTCCGCTTAGTTTTTTTGCTTCAATAATTAATAGCTCTTTATTGTTCTCATAAGGTGTAAAATCATAATTTCCATATAAATTTAAAATTTGAAATCCTGATTGTTCGACTTGCTCAATAACTCCCTTTTGATTGATAATTCCAGCATAAGATATCTGTTTAATTTCTTCTACTAGCTTATCATCTTCATAAATTTCAAAAATGAGAGTAACTTTGATTGTTTTGTCATCCATTGTTTTAGAACCAACAAATCTCCGAATTTCTTTAGAATCTATCTTATGAATACCAGCAGGTTTTAGAGAACTATCTTTCATTAAACCAATAAATACATCAAAGACAAGGAGACCACCTTCTTCTAGATGTTTATTGATATTTGTTAATGCATGCTCTCTATCCTTGTTAGTAAGAAAATGGTCGAAAACTCCAGACATAAAAGCAAATTTAAATTTTCTTTCAAGTTTGAAAGTACATGCATCTGCTTGAACCAGTTCCGAGAGTCTATTTAATTCTGGTTTTTCATCTAATTTATTAATGAACTGTTCTAACATTTCAGATGATGGTTCAACACTCCAAGTTTTGATATCCTTTTCTAAAATAGGAATGGATATTCTGCCTGTTCCTGCACCAATATCTAAAGCTTCACCCTCTCTTAATGCATAAGAGCAAAAGAAATCAATATTGTCCTTCATATCAAAATAATCATAGAATTCAGCAGATTTCTCATATCCAGTCTTAGTCATTCAAAAATAAATAAAAATTTACAATAATATATCTCTTTCTTTTAAAAGGAGAATTAAGCTTTTTGGAGTTCAATTTTGAAGCTGGTGCCTTTTTTGTAATCTCCTGCAACAGTGTTTTCAATCCATACTTTTCCATCGTATCTCTCTACTAAAGTTTTAATTATAAACAGTCCAAGACCTGAACCTTTTCCGTTTTTTCTAAATTCACCATATCTTTCAAAAATACCTTCTCGATCCTCTAGAGAAATTCCTTCTCCATGATCTGCTATAGTTAGAAGTATTTTTTTATCAGCTATATCTTTTGTTGAAATATCAATTATTACATCATCTTTAGGATCATTCTTTGCAGCATTAGTTAAGATGTTCAGAAGCAATAATTCAAACAATGAATCAGCTTTAACTTTATGAACAGGATTAACATTTTCTACGTTCAAATCAATGCTTTTTGCAGGAAAAATTTCTTTCAAATTGTTTATGCTTTTGTTTATGTTTTCAATTATACTAATTGCTTTTAACTCATAAGTGAAATCTATATCTCTTTTCATCAAAACTGATATATTATCAATTAAGCCATCAGTTTTTGCTAAAGCAGCTTTAGCTAGGAGAGCTGTTTTCCTTAAATCCTCTAGATCTATTTCATCTTTCTTTTCAGTTTCAGCAATACATGACCAGAGTGGAGTAAGATAATTTCTCAAATCATGAGTAATAATATCTAGGAGTAGTGTTTTTTCTTGCACTTCTCTTTCCCTTGCTAATCTTGCTTCCACTCTTTCCATTATCTCCCTAGCTGATGATAGAATGTATTTCTTTTCATCTAAAACAATAAGACTTGAACTTAATTCCACAGGCATTCTAGTTCCATCTTTCATCACAACATCAAGTTCTGATGTCAAGAAACCATTCTCTAAAATTGTCTGCATAGTCTTACCAGCTTCTTGTAACATATCATCTGGTAGTAAATCTATAGGGGACATTTCTAGCAGTTCATCTTTAGTATAACCAGTCCATTTATACATAACATCATTAACTTCAATGAATTTACCTATGTTA
>JAEOTG010000187.1 GCA_016839985.1 Candidatus Heimdallarchaeota archaeon
GTAAATACGTATTGCCAATACGTATCGTAACAACCTATAATACACAAGCCTAATTTAAAGGTTTTTCAAGCGCAATAGAATAATGAATTGAAAAAATACATTAAGTATTAGAATTAGTAAAATTCTTGTTCACTATGCATAATGAATCGAATAACAGATTTTACTTCGAGATAATTAAAGGCTTAAAAGAGGATATTGAAGAGATTATCGATTTATGGATTCAAACAATAAATTGGCATGCAGAATTTGAGAAAGATTTTATTTTAGATTCAGAAGGAAAGACAAACTTCAAATTCGTTTTAGAGACTGCAACAAACGATATAACACAAGCTCTTTATGTTGCGAAATTTGAAAAAAAAGTAGTGGGTTTCCTATATGGTTACATTAGAACCTATTCTGGTTTTTTCAAAAAGAGAATAATAGCTCATATCTCTGATATAACTATTCAGGAGGAGTTTAGAAGAAAAGGAATTGGTACAGAATTAATGAAAAAATTTGAAAATGAATTTGCTAGAAACAATAACGCTAATTGTATGTCACTAAATGTTCACGTGAAGAATTCCAGCGGATTGGGTTTTTATGATAATCTTGGATTTACTAAAAATCTTATCTCAATGAAAAAAGATCTTTAGTTTAAGAGAAAATAATTCCTAAAGGAAGGTGGTTTGTTGGTACGAACCCATCACTCTTCTTGTGAAAACCCATACCAGTACCAATAGCAGATATTGGAAGATAAATTATCCCCTTTTCAACAGCAACACAAATTTCTATCTTTGATATTGGAATTATTTCTTTCTCCATCATAAAAGTGCATTCTCCTGTGTTTGGTGGAGAAAGATGTTTCTCGAATACAATTACTTCATCTATTACCAAATTTAGTTTAATCTGTGGATTTTCTTCGACTTTGTCTATGTTAATTGCTATCCCCTTTATTCCTTTCTTGAAGATAATTGCAGAAAAAACTTGTTTTGCTTCTTTCATTTTCCCCCCCATTTTCTTCAATGTAGGGAGAGTATCAGTAGGTGTATAGCCCCATATAATTTGCAAATTAATATCACCAGGTGAGATATCTATGCATATCAGCTAAATACAGATTAATAGTTTTTTCTTGAAACACTAAAAGTATACTAGTATCTTGAATTCACTTCAGAATTAAAAAAAAAGAAAAGAGAAAAGAAAAGAATTATTTTCTTCTCCTAATTAAAACATATACTGCTCCAATAATTGCTAATGGGATCAAACTGAAGAGGAATTCAAAAGAAGTTTTTGCAGGTGTTGGTAAGAACCAATTAATGATGTTATTTGTAAACATCATACCATAAGTAACTCCACCATTATATACACCTTCTTCTGTAGTTTGATCGTACATTTGCTTATAATATGTGTAAAATGCTTCACCAGCAACAATCAAATGACTGTCGTGATATTCAGGTAGGTATTCATAAACAACAGCAGGATATAAACCATTTTCAAAAGCTGTTACATTATCTAATGAGTAGAGATCAAAATCTGTTTCGCTTAAATCTGAATCTGTAGATGTAGCATTTATACTATAAGTAAGAATTACTTCAAGTCTTGATGGTTGGACAGATTCAGTATCCTTTCCATATCTGAAACCTTTGATATAGGCACCATCATCTACAAGAAGTGAGCATGGTCCATGTAAAATAATTCCTGCGTCCATACCTTCAGTTAAGTTAAGGGCAAGATCATCATATAGAGGATCACCATAACCAACATCAAAAGCTGCAACACGATAGTCAGCACCATCATTATAGACAAGATCAGCGATTGAAGTTCTATCCAATCGTAACATGACGTCTAGACGGTCTAGAAGATTGTTCAAGTGTGTAGGATTGAAAATACCAGCATAATCAGAATCTCCAGCGACAACAAGTAATTTGTCACCTAGAGAAAGCCATCTGATAATGTCGTTCGCTTCTAGTCTAGAAAATGGTTTATTACATTGAGTTAGAAAGAGAGCGTTAACTTCATCTGGTAGGTTCCAAGTATTGTTTATATATATTACCTCATTACGAGCTTTTGTAAGGTTACCAGCAAGTGGGGCAAGATCAGCCATTGTAGCATGATATCCTCCATGGTATAAGTCAAAGGCTATAATATTGTTCTTAACTTCAATCGATGTTTCATAAGCAGTTATAGTATAAGGAGTAGTCAAACCACTAATCATTCCCACACTTAGAATTAATGCTAGAATGTATTTTATTTTCATTTAAATTCACCACACATTAATGTGCAAATAATCATAAAACTACCATATAATAAATGTTTCCCTAATAAAGACTAATACTTATAACAAAAGCGATAAATCTTTTTATAAAAAATTTGTTTATTTATTGAATCATTTTGATAATTGGAATGAATTTGTAATACCAAATAAAAAGGAAATATTTTTCAATCACAAGTGCTGTAAAATCATTTCATTTTTCCATTACGATAGAATAAGAAGAAACAAATGATTATTATAAGAAGCTAGAATAGTTTCAAGTGATGATACACTACATAATATACTGTTGATTTGACAGCGTTACAAATTCAAATTATAATGAAAAAATAACTGAATGTTTTTCTTTTTAATTTCTCTTTTCATTTTTAGTAAATAGGTTTTCTTTCGAAAATTCCCTCAAGATTTTATTATATTACATTCCATTTATTAAACTCCGACAATATTACGTATATTTATAATCAATTCTACTTCTAATTTGAATATAGAGGAATTAGAACTACTCAAAATGAATAGAAATCCTCATGTGATTTAAGCATGATAGAAGTATTTCATTTAAAGGAAAATCAAGCCCGGCCTATAACCTCACAAACTCTTGTAGAAGTAGGGGACACTTTGCTTATTGCTGGTAAAGAGGAAACAATACCTTTTATCCGAACCAAAAAAGATGTCAGATTACACATTCTTCTAATTTCACCTATTGGTACTATAATTGATTCGACTCAAGTTTGTTTAGATGACACAGGGCTTCGCAGAATATATGCTTTTCCAATTACACCTGAATTATTCTCTGGTTCATATATTCTCCAGATTAATGGAGACATTAGAAGATGTGATAAAATAAACATTAAAACTACTAAGCAATTATTATATCGTTGGATTTTATCTTATGGAATTAGTTTTACAAACCCAAATAATTTTCCTTTAAACAATTTTATGTTAGATGTAATGATCCCACCTAACATCTCGCCAATTCAACAAGTAACTAATGTTGTTTGTAACTATCAACCCTCTGGATTAGTTGGCGATCAAGAGGGTAATAGATGGCTTAGATTTTACTTTCACCAAATAAATCCTAATGAAGAAGTAACTCTTGCCTATAGAGCGTTTATTATAACAAGATTAGTTGCTTATGATATAACCCGTATTAAAGAACAAAAAGAATCTTTTGAGCATCTTTATCAAAACACGTATAAAGAATACACAAAATCTGAATCTTTTATCGAATCAACAAACGAATCAATAGTTAATATCGCTAGAAAATTTAAATCCTACTCACCATTAGGAAAGGTATTTAATTTCCTCAAATTCATAAAGAACAATATTGATTATATTCCTTTAGATGGCGATTACGGATCTGTTTTTGCAATTGAAAATCGCTATGGAGATTGTACTGAGTTTGCTTCTCTTTTTGTTAGTTTGTGTAGAGCAGCTAATATTCCAGCTAGAATGACATCATGTATCATTAATAACGGTTTAGAAGGATGGCAATATCACTCCCAAGCAGAATTTTTTATTAATGGTATCTGGTTATCAATTGATCCAACCTTACTCTATGATGTTAAATATTTACATCGAGATCCTTCTTGTATAATACTACAAAGAGGTAATTCTTTTGGTGATTCAGCTATTAGAGAAATAAGATATCGTTTTGATGATATGAATAATCGAGAAATAATATTAAGATCACACAAAGAAGCCGTATATATCAAAAATCGAATAATAGGAAAAATATCTGAGACTTCTATTAAAGAACTAAAAGAAGCAAAAGGTACATTGTTTGAGAACATCTCATGGAAATTTTCTTTACCAAGCTTAGATTTGGAAGAACAAGCCAATGAGATAAAAATAAAAGTAATTACACCTGAAACAGCTCCCATTCACAAACCATTTAGTGTTCCAGTTCATTTATTTAATAAAAATGATGAAAAGATAATTGGAACTTTAAGGATTTCATTTGTTCGAGGAGGAATATTTACAAGTCATCTTCATCCAATGGAACTAAACGCAAATTCACATGAAACAAAAATGATTGAAATCCCCGCTACAAATTTTCTTGGTAAAACTTTGATAGATTTTATTTTTCAAGATGAGAATGGACTAAAATTAGGGTATGATCAAAAAAGAATACATTTCCAATAAAAAAAGGAAAAAAAAGAAAGAATATATACTAAATACCTGTAATAGCTTCAGTTCTTGCTCCTAGAATTATATTGGTAACAAAGAGACTTATTATTTGTAATATCATTAAAAGAACCCCTAATGCACAAAATATTTGGAATTTAAGTGGATTCCAAGCCATATACCATGTTATTGTTCCTGCACTAGATTCAAATATTAGAAATATCGTAGTAGAAACTTCTGAAAGGCAATAAAGGAAAGACACAAGTGCTCCTGCAAAAACATTAAGTGAAATTAAAGGTATAGTAATTTTTGCAAAAGTCTGAATTCTTCCTGCACCAAGATTAAATGATGCTTCTTCAAGAATTGGGTCTGTTTGTTGTAAACCCGCATAAGCAGACCTTACTGTAAATGGAAACTTTCTAACCGTATAGCTCATAATTAGTAGTGTAACAGCTACTCCTATGAATGGATCTAATTTAAATGAAGTTGTAAAATCTGCCATTAACTTTGTGAACCAATTAGGATTTCTCGAAGCTATTCCACTCCAATCGAATGTTCTGTAAAATCCTATAGCCAGTACAATTCCAGGGATTGCAATTGGTAGCGTGACTAAAGCATCTATTATATTCTTTCCTCTAAACTCCCTTCTACTTATAACATATGCAGCTAAAGAACCTAGGACAATTATCAACATGGTAGCTAAAACACTATAAACAAGTGTATTTAACACAAAGGGAGGAATATTATATATGGATGAAGTAAAAATAAGTTTATAGTTCTCTAAAGTAAATCTTACTTCTTCAAGCGTTCTTACTCCTAAGTTCTCCATTATAGACATTAAGAATACCCCAACATGTACTAGTAAAGAGAACGTAAACAAAAGAATCAGAAATGGATAAATAATCAATAATTTCCATTTTGCTTTAGAAATTCTATATTCGCCTGCTCTTCCTTTGCTTATCATCGCATATTTTCGTAGAGAAACATATCTTCTAATCATAAAGAATCCTGCTAAAGCAATAATCAATAATATAGCTCCAAGAACACATACTTCTGGCGTAATAACAGCAGAACCCGCTCTTGCATAATTTTCAAATACATAATAAGTAAGATAATTCTTTGCAAAATTATCTCCCATTGCAGCAAAAATTATTGGTGTTCCCACATCCTCCATAGAAAGTATTAGAACCAATATTGATCCAGCTCCAATGCCTGGTAATGCAAGAGGTAAAGTAACTGAAAAGAATAATTTTAATCTTCCAGCACCTAGATTTTCAGCAGATTCTTCCATACTAGGATCAATATTAACAAATGAAGAGAAAGCATTTAAGTACACTAAAGCATAAAAGTGAGATGTTTGGACAAAACAGATTGCGGCAAAACCTGTTAAAATAAGCTTAGTTTGAAAGACTGGAATAAGAAATAGATTATTCAGAAATCCTTGGGGTCCTAATAGTAATCTGAAACCCATACCAGATATGAAGGGGGGTATAATTAATGGTGCTAAAGCTAAAAGACTAACTAATCTTTTACCTGGGAATTCATATCTAGCTAATATAAAAGCTAATGCTGTACCCAGAAAAGCAGAAAAGATCGTAGTAGCAATCCCAAGTATTATTGTGTTTAGTACGACACCTCTATCTTTACCACTCAAAGTTATAACAGCAATTATTTCAGTGTCATCATATTCACTTATTTTAATAATGTTACTCAAGTTAGAAGTATCTAAAATATGAAGACCACCTTTTTCTTGCGCTAAAAACACAAGATTGTTTGATTCATCAATATGTATATCTTGAGTTATGTAAGAAATAGTGGAAAAACTACCAAGTAATTCTAGATTTTCAGTATCTGAAAAATCAATAATTTTAATTCCATAATCAAGAGCCACATAATCACTAAAAGTTACATAAGCGTAATTTCCTGAAATATCAACTCCATAAGCTGGAATATCTGGATATTCAGCAATTAAAGAAATATTTAATGGATCACTAATATTGAATATAGTGAACCCTGTATTCATAGCAACAAAAGCTTTATCATCAACAATCTTAATATCTTGAGTTCTTAATGTTCCTAGTCCTGGAAAAGTACCATACATATGTAAGAATTCAGGATTATTTGAATCAGTAACATTAAAAACCTTAATACCAGAATAATATCCTGTAGCAAAAACATAGTTATTTTGTATTGCAACATTATTAATTGAAGTATCAGATGAAACATTTGCTAAAATAACCGGTTTATTAACATCTGTTACATCTATTATTGAAAATCCCTCTCCGTTTATATCAAGAAAAACTAAATCATTTGAAATTGTAAGGTAATTTGTTGAATTTGCAATCCCTTCCATTTTAGCAATTGGTGATAAATCATTATTGATATTTGAAATGTTATAGATTTCGAATCCATTTATTCCAGCTGTTGTATAAAGTAGGTTATCCTTTATTTTTAAATCATTATATGTGCTTTCACTTTCTTGAATTTGGGCTATCTCGCGGATAGAATCCAGCGTGCTTATATTCAGAATTTCAATTCCTTGACCCCGTTCTGCGATAAAAGCAATATCATCTAGTATTACTACGGATTGTGCAGGTCCTCCTATTTCTTCAATAGTCCTCCTTGCAAATTGAGTATCGTCAGTTCCTTGAAAATTAAAGTAGATTGGATCGGTAAAAACATTCATTATTGGCGCTCCTGACCACTGCTCATTGAAATATACTGCACCAGATAACACCAAAGATAGTGGTATTACCATCCACACAATAAATACAAATGCAATAACAACAATAATGAAATTTGTACCTGAATCGCGTAATAATTTCACATACAGATAATCTATCACAGACTTTTTCTTTTTTCTTTCATTTTCATTTTTATTGTTTTGATTCTTACTTACTTTTGTATCTTTCATCTTCATCTTCCAACTACTTCTCAAATTAATATTTCTTTATTGTTTTTGAATTTTACCCCTTCGATTTTAAGAAAAACGTTTTAAATTTATAAATATTATTACAAAATTACATTTCCTTTAATTATTTGTTAATAAAAAATAAAAAAAATAAAAAAATGAGTTTATTATTTTCTCTTTCTTCTGTAAATGATTGCTATCACTGAAGCAAAGACAGTTGACACAAGGACTGGAATTAATTGAAAATCACCTAGTTTTACTCCAAGTGTTTCGAGAATGCCGTTATATTTAGCTTGAGCAAAAGATCTCCATTGAGATTCGAGTTGTGATGCAAGAATTGGATTAGCTATAAATGCGTCATTTGCTTCTATAGATTCTTCTAAAGTCATATTTACTACGCTTAATTCATCAACTAATTCAAAGAAAGTTTCTTGAGTAATATCCCCTTCTCTTAATTGTGTTACCATCTCACCCCATGTTTGTCTTAGCTTATTATGTACTTCAGTAATTGTGTTATGGAAGTAATATATAGTTGAATCTAAGTTAGCAGTCGATAATGTTTCGTTGAAATCTATACTTTCATTTTCCAAAGTATCATTATAGAGCTTATAAAGATCAGTTCTAGTTAGACCTAGAGGTGTAGAAAAAGCTTCTTCATTAACAGGTAAGCGATCTAAGCCTACTGTCATCCATACAGCATTACCTTCAGGTGATAATAAATACTGAATAAAAGCTTCTGCTGCTGCCAAATTATCAACATGTTTTCCTAGAGCAATGGGATCTCCGTTAACAATAGATTTACCTTCAGGGATAATATATCTAGTGTTTTCATTTTCTCGCTTAGCAATGACACCATAAAAATCAATTGTCATTCCTATACCTACTTCTCCATTAACTACTGCAGCTCTTGTATCAACAGATCCAGGATAAATTCCTGCATTACCACCCATCCTTGTTATTATTGACCATCCTTCTTCCCAGCCAAATGCTTGGAGAATAATCTGATATATTCTAGTGTTTGAAGTAGTAAGAGGTGGGTCACCCATACTAATAGCTTTAACAGATGGGTTAATGTAATAAGTTGGAGATGCTAATTCTTCCCATGTAGTAGGTACTGGTAATCCATATTCATCCAAAAATACTTCATTTATGGTAAAACCAAATGAAGATATTGCATTGGCAACCCATATTAAATCACCTGAAGTATCATTTGATTTCATTCTTGAACCAGCAATAGTATCAGGAACATTATCATTAATATAGTCAATAAGTGTTTGATTATCAATATGTCTAAGTAGTCCCCAGTTATCCATTGTATTGAACAATGCTGGAC
>JAEOTG010000188.1 GCA_016839985.1 Candidatus Heimdallarchaeota archaeon
GAGATAGTTTCCTATGGATTGTTGTATGAAGGAGCAAAGTATGAAGGAGATACAATAAAAAGAGCATTTTTATCCAGAATTCCTGTAAAAGAAGGTAAGGAACATATGTTTAAGGAAGTTTTTCAATATCTAGTAAATAAAGCACAAGAACTTGGAATAGATTTGATTTGGCATCAAATGGCAGATAATGCAGATCCAGAAATATATTCAACATTCGACATTAAGTTTGAGCCATATTATCAGTTAATATTAAAATTGAGCTGAGATGCTCATTTTTTTTCTAATAGTAATACATTAAAAGAAAAAGAGGAGTTGATTTTATGAAAAATATATTCATTACAGGTAGCAGCAGAGGATTGGGATTAGAGTTCACAAGACAATACCTTGAGAAAGGAGAAACAGTACTTGCTAGTTGCAGAAATCCAGATAGTGCTAAAGAACTGCAAGAATTAAAACACAAATATCCTGTAACTTTGCAAATATTCAAACTGGATGTAACCAAAGAGGATGAGAGAAATAAAATATTCAAAGAAGTAAAAATGAATGTAAGTAACATTGATATTCTAATCAACAACGCAGGAATAGTTTCAGGAGATGAAAAGAAATCTTCTGTCTTAGGGGAGATTTACAAAGAAGACTTTGGAAAAGTGTTTCTTGTTAATTCGATGGCGCCTTTGCTAATGAGTGAAAAGTTCTTACCGTTACTAGAAAAAAGTGATAATGCAAAAATTGCAAATATTACTTCTCTAACTGGAAGCATTGCAAAAAGAAATGTTGGTGGGAAATATAGTTATGCTTCAAGCAAAGCAGCATTGAATATGATTACTAAGATTCTTTCAAATGATTTAAGAGATAAAGGAATAACTACTTTAGCGATACATCCTGGATGGATTTTCACAGATATGGGGGGACCAAATGCTCCTCAACAAAAAGAAGAACCTATTTCTATGATAATTGATTTAGTAGAAAGAACAGAAATCTCTGATAGTGGTAAATTTCTTGATTGGCAAGGTAATGAACTACCTTGGTAAACTGACCAATTGATCAGTTTTATTCTTGTTTATTTGCCAAACCTACTTTGCTAAGTGTATAACCATAGATAAATGCTTTTTCTTTCATTGATTCATATCTTCCTGAAGCACCGCTATGTCCTGCGCCCAAATTTGTTTTAAGTAGTAGTTCATTCTTATCTGTTTTTAAATCTCTTAATTTTGCGACTAACTTCGCAGGTTCCCAATAATGTACTCTAGGATCATTCAATCCTGCTGTAACAAGGATATTTGGATATTCTTTTGCGTCTATATTATCATAAGGAGAATATGAAAGCATACAACCGAAGTATTCCTTTTCTCTTGGATTACCCCATTCTTCCCATTCTTCCGAAGTTAAGGGAATACTTTCATCTAGCATCGTATTAATTACATCAACAAAAGGAACTCCAGCTAGAATTATATAAAAAAGTTCAGGACGCATGTTCATTATAGCTCCCATAAGTAGACCTCCAGCACTTCTACCTTCTGCTACTAATTGTTCTTTAGTTGTTATTCCTTCATTAATTAGATGTTCTGCACAATCAATGAAATCATAAAAAGTGTTCTTTTTCTTTAGAAGTTTACCATCCTCATACCATTGTTTTCCTAGTTCTCCCCCACCTCTAATATGTGCAATGACATAAATCATTCCTCTTTCAATTAAGCTTAAGTTGATTGGGGAGAATTTTGGATCTTCTGAAGAACCGTATGAACCATAACCATGTAATAATGTTGGTGCAGGTGTTCTTATATTCCTTTTATGAACAATTGAGATTGGGATTTTAGCTCCATCACGTGAAGAAACAAATTTTCTTTCTGTAACATAATCCTCTTTATTGTAATCTTTTATTTCTTCTTCTTTTCTTAACATTAATTTTCTTTCATTTACTTCATAATCATATACTGAATTTGGAGTTATTAACGATGAATAATTTAACCTAAAAACATCTGTAAAATATTCATAGTTATCTCCGCTTCTAGTACGATAAATTGGTTCTGGTAGTTTTATTGTATGATTTCTTTCATCATTTTCTCCAAAGAATATGTAAACCTTATGTAAACCTTCTTCTCGTATATGGATTGCTAGAAAATTTTCAAAAGCTTCAGTCCATAAAAGTCTAATATCGTTATTATGGGGGATTATTTCTTCCCAATTTTCTTTTTCCAATCTATCTATAGATGTTTTCATTAACTTGAAATTTGTGGATTCGTCTGTATTTGTTACAACATAGAAATGACCATCTTTATGAGTAATATC
>JAEOTG010000189.1 GCA_016839985.1 Candidatus Heimdallarchaeota archaeon
AATTTTTTATTAAGAAAATGTTTTATGCTTTATTGTTGAATTATTTAACCTAAGATGAAAACCAAAAATGTCCTTCTAGCTAACCTTCCAAAAAACTGTATTGCTGATGAGAATTCCAATTGTATTGAATGTGAAATTGAAGGCGAACTAATATGTTTTGTAGATAAGAGATTTGCGAATAATTTTACTAATTTTTTATTTTCAATCATGTCCCCCAAATTGTTTTAAAGTTATAAAAGATATAACAATCATCATGGCGAAAACATTAGAGGATATTATAAACTCGCTTAGAAATCTTTGTGATAAGGAAATTCATCAAAAAAAGGTTTTCGGGATAGAATTTGGTACAGATTCGCTTATTAAAATTCAATCAACAAATGTAAAGGGAATTGTTGTTTCTCCTTTTGTAAACTTGAAGTTAACACACTTCATGAAAGATAATAAAGCAAATCTAGCAATAACTGTTCTACCTCTTTCTATTGTTAAAAATAAATTTCCTCTTTCTGAAAGAGATTTTGAATTACTTCGTTCATTAGTATTGAATAATTTGAAAACAGCACGATTACCTGAAGAATGGTTATATATCTCAAAAGGTGCTTTTCCGTATTTTCTTCAGACACTAGGTATAAGCAAGACTAGACAGGATATGATATCTCTTCATTCGGAAAAGAAAATTCCAAATTGGGTACTTTCTTCTATCGCTATTGATGATTTTCTTAATTCCTTAAGTCATTTATGTAAAAAATGGATGACATATTCATACGCTCCAGAAAATGCTGAAATATCTTTAGTGCTGGAAAAAAGATTCTTCACTCTAGATGAGATTAAATTACTTAAAGAAAATGGTGTTAATACTGTTCTCAGTTTTGCATTAGATTCAAGAAGTATTCCATTGTACAAGGAGAATAAGATGAATATACTTTATTTACCATTTCTTGATTATTGTAATCTATCACTGAGAAAATTCTCTCAACTTTTGCAACTAGAGTCAGATGTCAATTCATTATTTTACCCTCAAGAAACAGATAGTTGGCTATCATATAAAGAATTAAAAGATAAATCACTATAAAGAGCTTACAAGTTAAAAACGGGGGAGCAAAATGGAATCTCTCATACCTACACTTATCTTTGTATTAACAGAAATAGATGCTGGTAATTCAACGAGAATAACAATAAGATCAACTGTCTCTAATAAGAAATTAACTAGAGACGATGAATCAACACTTTACTATTTAACATTTGAGATTCTAAGAATTATGAACGTTGTAGATCTTTATATAAAAATGAGTTCTTCTTCATTCTCACTTAAGAAGATAAATCCTAAAATGAGGTCTCTTCTTCGATTAGCAACATTTCTATTAAAGGTAGAAAAAAAACCCATTGAATATGTAAACGAAATTCTAGAACCATATTATCAACAAATTGAATCCTTACAGTTAAATACAATTTTGGAATCAATCCAAGCAATTACAGAAAATCTACTTTATGAGAATAAATTTGATCTAGCTTCAAGATTTTCAATAAAATACTACACACCAACTTGGATAATTAGAAAATATCTCAGTAGATGGAATGAAAAATTTACAAAGGAATTACTTGTTTCATTTTTACAAAACCTTCCAATGTATGTAAGAGTAAACACGCTCAAAGCAGATTTCAAGCAAATAATTAGTGTATTCGAAGATAGAAATATAAGTTATGAGTTGATTAATGAGATTCAAAATCTGATAAAGATTGTTTATAGTGAAACTCCTATACCTCGATTACCTGAATTTGATGAAGGAAAATTCGTAATACAACAAAAAGCTTCAGCTTTAGTATCCCATGTTTTAGATCCAAAACCGGGTGAAAAAATCTTAGATATGTGTGCATCACCTGGAGGAAAAACTTCCCATATTGCAGCATTACTTGGAAGTGGTGAAAACATAGAAGCTATTGATATTAATGAAGATCGAATAAAGATTCTAGCTAAACGGTTAGAGCTCTTAGGTGTTAAATCAACAAAGATTATAAAATCAGATTCAAGAACACTTTACAAAAAAACTCAAACTAAATTTGATAAAATCCTTCTTGATCCCCCTTGTTCAAGTTCAGGAACTTATTCTTCTAGACCTGAAATGAAATGGAGGTTAAAACAACGAGATTTAAGATGGTATACAAAACTACAATCTGATTTACTTAATTCTGCTTCCAAACTTATTGAATCTGAAGGGTGCATTGTGTATTCAACATGTTCATTATTTCAAGAAGAGAATCATGATATTATTTCATCATTTCTTAAAGAAAACACTAACTTCTCTTTAACTGAAGCAAATCCGATACTAGGCTTATCCTCGGAATTATTAGATAACAAAGCTCAAGAGTTATATCCACATTTACATGAAACAGAAGGTTTTTTCATCGCAAAAATAAAAAAAGAGGATTAAGTTAATCCACATTTTGTTTTATGTTGTTGTTTTTAGTATATTTTATCTAATAAAGAGTCTATTTTTTTGATCAATTCTGATTTTAGTTGATGTCTCGGTGGTTTTTCCATGTCTTTTGCACTTTGAACGCTTGTGTCAAAAAGTATTTTGTTTGCTAAAGTTTTTACAATCTCTTCTACATCATAGTGACTTTCTACATCATATGTACTTCTGCTATTATAATCTGTTTTTGTTTCTTTAGGAATCTCAATTGTTTCAACAATATCTTTACTCATAGCGTTTGCAATGGGTTGAGTTAATGATCTAGTTTTTTCACCATAAATATAACTAGATTTTTGAGTAGGTACTTCAGACATTATCTTAATGTCTGTAGGTTTTTCTTCCAGTTTGTTAATTATGTACGATAATAATCGATCCTTATCTTCAGGTTCAATATTTATCACTTGATACTTTGAACCTTTTTTTGTCCTTAAATTAGTTGCAGCTCTGCCTGCAGAATAAGCTAGAGAGCTTGATATACCAGTTTTTCTAAAAATGAAAATTTTTCTATCTTTTCTATCTATAATTAAGAATGCATCCCCTTCGTGCAAGAAACTTTCTTTTATTGGAGGTACTTCATGATAACTTCCATCCTTTTGTACAGAGAATATTCTTAGAACCACTAAGTTTCACCCCATTTAAAATAATAGGACAACTTCATAAATAAGAATTTCCTTTTCCATCTAAATTAAGAATCGTATATGGTAGGATCACTATTTTTTGCTTCTTGGAATGCTCTTTTTCTTCTTTGGCATGATTCACATTTACCACAGTGAATAGGTTTTCTGTCTTCAGACCAGTTTTTAACATTGTAACAAGATGAGGTAAAATCCAAAGATGCTTTTTTTTCAACTAAAAATGAAACAATATCTCTTTTTACAAAATCACTAAATGGAGATTTAATAGAAACTTCATTTATACAACCAAAAGATATTGCCTGATTCATTTTATTTACAAATTCTAGAGTATTGTCTGGAAAGGTCTCTCCTTCCTCTTTATTACCACCAAACACAATGTCAACGGGTTCCATGAAACTATCTGCTAAGGATGCAGCTATTGATAAAAATAAGATATTTCTACCTGGTATCCAAACTTTCTTAGCAGTCTCTAATGTTAGGTCTTTATTGTTTAACTGATTGATATCCTTAATTTCGGGTGGATCATCAAGCGTTTCAATAAGAGAAGATTTCGAATTCAAACCAAATTCTCCCAGAAATGGAAGAGAAATGATTTTTGATTCAATGGAGAGTAGAGACGAAAAATATTCGTTTGTTGATTGAATAATTTTATCCTCTTTGCTACTATAAATGAAACTCAAAAGAACTATATCACTGTATCTTTGTTTTGCCCAATATAAACAAGCAGTTGAATCAATTCCACCTGAAAATAAAACAATTGCTGTTGTGATAACTAACACCTCATTTTTCTTATTTATTTTGTATTATTGCTGTATTATATATATCCTAATTACCTGAATATATCACCTTACATGTTGGAGTTTCAGCAATTTCTATAGTAATTTTAAACTGTGGATATTCTTCTTTAATTAAATCATGTATGTACTTTGATAGAAGCTCTACAGTTGTTGATTCTAATGGAAGAAGTTCGACATCTGCTTTGGGAAAACGATAACGTCTCCCATCGCATGTCGTAATGATTACTTGCTTCTCATCCATTTCTATATTGAGATCTTCACTTTTCTGAGGAAGAAGAATTTTGTGATCAAGTTTTACTAATATTTCACCAACTTTCGATTTAAATATACTAAAATCAATTATCATATTGCTCTCGTCTAACTCCCCCTCAATTTCAACCTCTACTTGGTAATTGTGACCATGAAGTCGAGCACATTTATCGTGTCTTGTTAACATATGAGCTGATGCTATAGTTAATTTATCTCCAGATATTCTCAATTTCATATTCTTCCCCTATATAGATCTGGTTTTTACTATATCTTCTTTTACTTTATGAATTTCTTCAATGTATTGTTCAGCTATCTTTACAATCCAATCTTTAATTTGATTTTCTTGCATACCGATTTCTAATAATCCTAATGCATCCACATGAGATGGGAAACCAGTATTTCCAACATTGATTCCAAAATGAATTTTTCCACTCGATGCTCCAATAGTTGCAATCCCAACATTAAGTTTCTTTCCTTCTATATAGATATCAGTACCAATTCTTTTTGTCTCTAATCCCTCTTCTTTTAAATTTTCAATGACAATTTGAATGAGAATTCTTAATCTATAATATTCTATTTCAAGATTAGGAGGTTGAGTATCGAATTCCTCTATAATAAAATGAATACTGTCATCTGAACTAATTAATATCTCATTCAGATGTGATTCTCTTAATATATCTTTGATGTCTATCATCTCATCAGGTGACAGCTTCATTCCACCTCTAAATATGAGAATACTATTACCTATGATGTCATAATTGTTTGCAGTGAATTGGCTTGATAACTGTGATCCATTATAGATTATTGGATTATTAAAATCCTCAACTACAATTTTGTAAGTTTGTCTCTCAATTATCTTCATTTATTTCAACCTATCAATTGCTCTTTTAACTTCTTAAGTGTGGTTCGTACCTCTGCTACAGCATTGTGTTGATGAATACTCTCATAGTTTACTTGTTTAACTGAAATTATTGTATCATCGTGCTGATTCTTATATTTATCAGCCACTTTTTGTAATATTATCCTTACAACATCTTCAACAAATACAGGTCGAGAATGAGAATAGACAACTACAGCTTGTTCGTCTTTTCTCTTAAGCACCTCATGAACAGGTGAACTCATAGATGTTTCAATTATCTGAATAATGTCTTCGAGTTCGATTCTTTCAGCTTCTTTCGGTTGCTCAAATAATAGAATAGCTTTAGATCTTTGATTATGGGCAGCTAGTGGAACAACATCCACTATTCGATCAATCTGATACTCAGAGAATCCTTCTTTTACTAATTTCTCTTTAGCGAAATCTTTGGACAATTCTTGAGAACAAGGACAAACTGTTGTCCCTTCTACTTCTGCTCCTATAATTTTTGAAATCCTTATATTGTCTCCAATTTTCTCTGCATGTGCCCCCGCATGTAATTTATAAACACTAGTCTTATCTCTTGCTATTGCATCAGAGTATGTTGTCATTTCATAGTCTGCAACTAAATTGACCTCTGCATAATTTGCACCAGGTTGTACCTCCATCACTTTTTTAGCTATTTGAACACATAAATCCTCACTATCAGAGATTACTTCACTAGCTAGTTCAGCTATTACATCATTAATAGCTTCAATATTGCGAGACATATGTATGCCTCTTTTTGTCGATTGTAAGTCTACGTAAACATCTATTAATGCTGATAATTCATTGTAGCTTCCAAACCTTTTTCTCCTAATTATCTTAGGTATATCACATACTCCTACCCTTCTGATTCCTATTTGTATCTTTGAATCATGAGACTGAATATCTGACAGTTTTTTACTATTCCATTCCATGCTGTTTTCTCCATTTATAATATGTTTATGAATTTGTGCATTTGCACTGAAATGCCGATTTTATCTGAAGGGAGATATTTTGCAGCTATTTCTGTAAATTCTTGAATTTGTCTCCAAGAAGGTTGAGATATTTTTGTATCCATTTTAGGCGTAACCAACTGAACAACTAAAGGGATGTTAATTTCACCACAAAGCTTTGCTATAATCTCGAAGTTCTCTTTTTTTGATGAACTAGTAATAACACTTTTGGCAAATATCTTTGTACCTGCTTCCTTTAAAATTTCACACATTTGAATCTCTTCTTTAACAAGCATTTCCCATTGAATTGAAGCATTTGCGCTTCTATCTTTGATATCAACACATGCAAAATCAATTTTGTTTGCTATTTTTTTAAGCAATTCTAACTTGTCAGTGTAAGCAGTTTCTAGAAAGATTTGATATTTGTTTTCTTTTAATCTCTCAATAACATCCTCTAGAAATTTCGGTTGATAGAGGGGTTCTCCTCCTGTAAGACTTATGGAATGTAGATCTTTAGTTTCAAGTTTTTTTACAATATCTAAAACCTCTTTTGAAGTTACAGGATTATTTTTTTCCTCAAATGACTGTTTTCCAGCTTGAATTTCTACTAAACATTTCTTTGGTTTTGCACTCCAAGCTAATGGAGAGTCACACCAAATACATCCATTTGTACCATGAATTCCAAGTGCAATTGGACAACCAGCAAATCGTAGAAAGATTTGCCTTAAACCATAACAACTACCTTCTACTGCAGCTCCTTCTCCTTGGAAACTTGAGAATATCTCTTGAATGTAACCCTCTAACATTGAAGTTAGTATCCCTTTTATATAAATAAGACTTACCTATGTAGTCCACAAAATTATAACAAAAAATTGAATTGTTGGTAACTAGAGATCGTATCTGCCTATTTGATCAAAAGTAGCAAATTTCTCAATATATTCATTTACTTTTCTTGCATATTCTTTAGGATCTCTTTTCATCAAATTTGCTGCTGTTGAATTTAGCGGATCGTCAGGATTTGGATTACTTAAAATGAACCTTATCGATTCTATAACATCAACAAGATTATTTGCTGGTGTCCAGTCAACACCTAAAACACCAACACATATTCGTGTATCAAAGACATTTGCATGAAATACTTTAGTTAGCATTTTTACTTTTGGAGGTTTAAATGGGTATTCTCTAGGAATTTCAATTTCTAAAACAAAAACCCCACCTTCATAAAGACCAGCACCAAAAATGAATCCTCGCCAAAACAAAGTATTATTATTCACTGGCTTAAATGTTGGCAATTCCCTCTTGAGTTCGTTAGCTTCAATAGCTATCCTTGGCCAAAATTCCTCCTCTGATAACATTATTTCCTAACCTTTTATTTTTGTTAAGGTTAATCTAGCTAAAAGCCTCCTGTTTTACCTTTTTGCATTTCTAGTAAAATCATTAAGATAGCTGCGATTAATCCCTTTTGATCACCTGCTATTCTCTTAAATTCTTCTCTCTCTAGCATCATGGCTAGAGATCGCCATCTTACTAATAATTCCACGATGTCTCTTTCGCTCATTAGCCTTCATTTAAGAGTAATGAGTTGGATTTATTAACCTTGTGTCTCTGTCCGTTGTAAGCCAGTGAATTGTTGTTTTAGCTTTGACCTTCCTATTCCAAAAATCTTTTTAAATTTAATGTGTTCCTTAAGTTGTGAGTACTCATGAGTAATCCAGAAGAAATGCTAGTTCAACTAATCAATTCGATAAACAAATTATCAAATTTAGTACAAAATGTTAATGAAGCCATTAATAAGTTATCTACACAAATAACAAATCTAGAAGGAAAAATGGCTGGCTTTTCAACTGTAGAAAGTCAAGTATCTGAGGTTGGTCTTAAATTAGGTGAAATACCTGGTATTAAAAACATGATTGAAAACTTAACCTCAAAAATTGATGGGCTTTCTCCTGCAGATGCGAAGAAAATGGCAAAAGTAGCTAAAGCAGCTAAAGCAGCAGCTCCTCCTGCTGAATCAAAAACAGCCAAGAAAGAAGAATACGCATCCCCAGGTGTGGAAGAAGAGAAAGAACCAGCATTTTCCGCAGTAGACGAAGCTGACGCAGCTTTTACAGCTGTTTCTGCAAAATTCAAACATATAACACAAATGATTAGTCCTCAATCTAGTTGTGGAAACATCACTAATATGTTGGAAGAATTAAGAGATGAAGTAGAAACACATGTGGGAATGTCACCAATGCTCTATGAACTTAATTCTTGGGTTCAACGCATTGGGAAAATGCCAGAAGCAGATATCTTACTCCCAGATGTTCATAGTGAGCTTGTAGAGAAATTAGATGATTGGTTGCAAAGAGTGACAAAAGCAATTCATCTCAAGTATCAGGGAGAATGATAATATCATTAAAGTAATACCCCCGTTCATATTGATGTAATAGCTATTTTTTAACTTTTTATTTTTAATAATAGTACTTGTATTATGATGAATCTTAATGAAATCAAGGGGATAATAGAGATAAATGGAGAATCATATGATCCTAGGAGTCTACTTCAAGCTTTAATTGATCAAGGTTTAAAAATTCATGCTCTTAATGGTTCTCTATTGATTGGTCGAACTTTTATTGATCCTTCCCCAGGATTGAGTTATAAAACAGATTCATGTCCAATTGAGAGTCATTGTAAAATATTTGATAAAGTAAAACTCAGCGCATTACCTAAGCAAAATGAATTAAACAATCAAGATGATTTAGATTCATCATTCCCACCCTTAGATCTCTTTTCTTCATCAAAAATCAGTAATGATAGAGCTTATGTTGATAAGATACAAGTTGACAATAATGCAGTTGATATCCAAGATCTCTTCTCTGATTCTTCGTTTGACAATCTAGATTCTCTTTTTGAAGGTAATGATTATAAGATGCAAAAAGATAAAGCAGATAGAAAAAATACTACTGAAATGATAGGAATATCTTCACTGACACGTTATGGAAATTCTTCACGAATTAATCATGAGAAAATCCCAACCAAAATGAGAGGAAAATGCCATTATTGTAGTTCCATAGTAAATATAAATTGGAAATATTGTGCGTGTTGTGGAAGCTTAATGGATTGATCAAAAAGAAAAATAATTATTCGGTTGTATCCGCATCTACACATCCTTCAGGAGTTATTGCGAATACTGCTTCTGATTCTGGTAAATATGGTGAATCAAATATGCGTATTATCCTCTTCTCTCCTTTTGATTTACGCAAATAAAACCTTGTAATAGCCCAATGACCAAGAATATGTCCACCTGCGGGTTGTGTTGGATCTCCGAAGAAAGCTGCAGGATTTGCTTGAACTTGATTTGTTATTACTACAGCTACGTTGTAGGTATCTGCAATTCTTCCTAACGTACTTAGGTGATAGTTTATTGTTTGCTGTCTTTCTGCTAGTGTTCCTCTTCCAGAATATTCAGCTCTAAAGTGTGCAGTTGCTGAATCGAGAGCAACAAGCGCATACTCCTCCTTATGGTTGTAAAGCAGTTCAAGCAGTCTTTCAATTAATGACATTTGATGATCTGAATTATAAGCTCTGGCGTAAGTAATGTCTCTTAAAACATCTTCAAAGTTCTTTTCCCAGCCTAAGTCCCTTTGAAGTCTAGCGTGAATAGCTTTTATTCTACTTGGTGAAAATGTACCTTCTGTATCAATGAAAACAGCTTTCTTTCCAACACCTCCTAACTCAGGAGGAAGCTGAACTGTCACGCAAAGTTGATGACATATTTGTGATTTACCAGATCTAAATGGTCCAAAAAGTTCAATAGTTTCTCCTAGTCTAACTCCAGCTACATCTAATTCTTCTATTGTAGTTAAAGCATCAAGAGCTTTTATTCCATATGTAAATGCAGGAGCTTCTTTTTGTTTTTCCATTATATCAAACGCATTTATGAATTCAGCTCCGCCTTTTATTTCAACCAAAGACTCTTTGTATTTCTTAGCTGCTTTTTCAGTAATTCCATATTTTTCTTCTAGCTCTCTGATTGGTGTAGTTTCAAGAAGATAAACGTTCATTCCTTTCTCCCTTAGCATTTCTGCAGTGGTTTTTCCAACTCCAGGAATGTCCTCTAAACCAATTTCTTCCTTGAAAAATTTATATCTAGGAACAATTTTGATTATTTCTTCACGAGCTTTTTTCACTATAGCTCTTTGCATTCCCATTGCTTGTAATTCAACTAGCCTTGTCGTCATTAGTTGATCTATAGTAGTTATATTATTTTCATTAAGAGTATCTAAGCTCTTCTTTCCTAAACCTGGAAGATCCTTAAGTTGAATATCTGATTTACTTTTCTTCTGTTTTTCTGCTTCTTTTTCTTCTTCTTTAGCTAGTTCAATCAGATGCTCTTCGTATTTTTCTTCTATTTCTTTAGCATCTGGTTCAACGGATTCTTTTTGAGTTTTTTTACTCATTTTAATACACCAATACTGATTCACCGAAGGGGTTAGAGTATTTAAAGATAATACTTAATCTAGCTAGTAATAAGTTAAATTTAACTTCTTCGTAGGGAGTCTCTATTTTAAAAGTATTTGAAATGAAAAATGTATGTTTTCCTAGCCTTTATTTCTATTTTAATACTCTATCCCCTTTCTGGCATTTAATCCAGTACTGAATGGATGTTTTTTTTCTTCAACTAGAATCAATGTATTTACTTCTTCTTCGATATATAAAGGGATGTTCCTCCCCGTTATGATTATTTCATCATTAGCATAAGCGAAAAATTGTTGTATTTCCTCCCATTTGATTAAATCATAAGAAAGAGCAACACTAAGCTCATCAAGTAACAAAATATCCGTTTTTTCTATTCTTAATTTCTCTCGTAGTGTAGATAAACTAGTTCTTATAAGTTTTATATATTCGCTTTTTCTTTCATTAGGAACATAAAAATCTGTTTTACCAATAAAAATGAAACTAGTTCTTTCTTTATTCTTAAGAAAATTACATTCACCACAGTTGTTTCCTGTTTTAAGAAATTGAACAATAACAACATCTTTTCCCTTATTTAGTTGAGTTAAAAGATATCCAAACGCACTCGAGGTCTTTCCTTTTCCCTCACCAGATATAAGAGTAATATTGTTCATTAGTTTATACTTCTTTTTCTTTTTTTAAGTTTAAGCAACACTTATTCAATCTAAAAATTAGCCTAAATCATTAGTTCCTTCTTCCTTTACGCTAGGATCACTTTCTATTGCTTTCTTTTCTCCTTCTATTTTTTTAACTTCTTCTAGATGTTTTGTTGCTTCGTCATACATCTTTCCTGTTCCATCACATACAGGACATATTTCTTGTCTTGCCTTTTTTCCTATACCTTCATCTATATAGCCTGTTCCATGACAATAAGGACAATTTGTTCTAATTACTTTGGCTCCAGTTCTTGAATACATGAAAGAAAGAACAACAAATAATAAACCGAGAACTATTGTTATTATTCCTGCAATTTCCAATCCTTTCCCATCAAATCCCTGTTCAGTAATAGCAACTCCCTTGTCGTACATGTATAAACCTCCTATAAAGAGAAAAGCTCCAAACAGAAAAATACCATAGTAAATAACATATATATTAATATTGGAAATTTTTCGTATTTTCTTACTCATTATTCTTCCCTTTCAACAAATACTGAAAAACATTGTGTTTTCTTTCGAAGATTATCCTAGAACTACAGTCTATTTTCCTACAATCTTCCTTTGAGAACCTGTAATAGCTGAACTAATTAATGATTTTGCAAAATCTGCTACACCATCCCCTGTTAAAGCAGAGGTTTCAACATATTTACAACCTAGTTTTCTACTGATTCGTTCAACATCTTCTTTTGCAATTTCACGCTTTGAATCTGTTTTGTTACCAACTAAAGTGATTTGCAACTCTAAATCTTGTTCTCTTAATTCTCTAATCCAATCAGCACATTCTTTGAAGGATGATTTCTTTGAAAGATCAAAAACAATCGCAGCTGCATTAGTACCAGGATAAAGAATTTTTCTAACAACACTAAATCTTTGTTGCCCAGCCATATCATAAAAAAGTGCTACAGCTTTTCCTTTTCTGGTTTTAAAGGAATAAGAATGAAATTCAGCTCCACATGTAGGTTTATATTTCTTGGAAAAGATATTCTCAGTCAATCGTTTACAAATTGAAGTTTTACCCGATTTACCAGGACCACATATAGCCAATTTGTAAATATCGTAATCGCGAAATTTCACTTCTATCTTCGAGCTCATTCAATGAGCACCAATTAACTAACTTCGAAAAATGAATAAAATTCAATGTAATACTAAGAGGTTACGAGAATAAGTACCCACATAATTTCATAAAATCATATGATTTAAAGATTCAATTATTAGCTTCTTAGTCAATTTTTAAATAATACTTGTCTATATTCTTGATTGTATGAATAACTCTTTTACGAAGATTGCGATAATTGGTTCTGGTACTATGGGGAGTGGAATAGCAATAGTTTTTGCTTCAGCAGGAATAGATGTAAATCTAGTAGATGTGGATAAAAGATTTTTAGACAAAGGAATGGAACAAATAGGAAAATTTCTTGAAGTTAGTGTAAAAAAAGAAAAAATAACAAAAGATGAGCAAGATTCAATTCTAAAAAGAATAAAACCTGAATTGAATTTGGAAAAAGCTACAAAAGAAATTCAATTAGTGGTAGAAGCTATAATTGAGGAAGAAGAATCAAAAAAAGAACTCTTCAAGCAGCTTGATTTACTTTGTACGGATGATGTAATTTTTGCATCTAATACCTCTGCTATAAGCATTACAACACTTTCTTCTGCTACAAAAAGATCAGATAAATTCATAGGGATGCATTTCTTTAATCCCCCCATTATCATGAAACTTGTTGAAGTAGTAGTTGGATCAAATACTACTGAGGACACTGTTGAAAAAATTATGAATTTATGCAAAAGATTAGGCAAGGAACCAGTTCCTTCCAATGAAGCTCCAGGTTTTATTGTAAACAGGATTTTGTGGCAATTTCTGAATGAATCTTATAAATTACTTGAGTCAGGTATTGCAGAGAAAGAAAATATTGACAAAGCCGTAAAATTGGGATTGAATCATCCTATGGGACCTCTGGAATTGTCTGATTATATTGGTTTGGATGTTATGTTACATATCGGTGAGTATTTAGCTATTCAATTTGGTGATTCATATAAACCTGCACTAATTCTTCAAAAACTAGTTGGAGAAGGAAGATTAGGGAAAAAGACAGGTAAAGGTTTTTATGATTATGTTGAATAAAGAAGTGAAAACTTTGGAATTTTATTAGATTCTATCTCCTTCTCATATAAAGAATAGCAGATCCTATAATACCGACTGCTATCGGAGCTACAGCGAATATGATCCAAGCCCAAGTGTTAGAGATCTCTTTACCAATTCTCCAATCTGGTAGAAGAGGATTGATTTCTATTTCCTCTGATCCAAAATTTACTTCTAGACCACTTCTACTCTCCAGCTCCTGAAAATCTGTCCAATTGTCATAGTACGTCATATGAACCCTGGGGAGTATTGCACTAGTTTCTTCATCAGAAGTAATATTGTAGAAGAAAACGAATTTTGTATAATCAACAATTTCTGATACGTTGAATTCTAAATACTTGTTTGTCATATAACCAGATGTTATATCTGTTGGAGTAAAACCATATTCCGATGAGGATTGAATTGTAGATTCTAAAGTAACATTTTCTCCTGTTAAATCACCAAAAATACATGAATTGAAATAAACATGATTAATTTCTGTTAGATTTAAAGAAATTGTTATGTTTGTAATGGTATAATTAAGATAATTTTTGACATTAATCGCAACTAATAGATTTGTTCCCTCATCCGCAGATTCAACTAAGTTTTGTTGATTTAGAATCAATATATCTGCAGGAACATAAGACGAAGTTGGTTGTATAAACAAGAAAGCTGATGTAAGCAAAGTCAGTGTAAGTATTATGTTTATTTTTCTCATTGCTTATTCTCCTTGAAAGCATAAAAAGTGAGCTCGTTTTTAACTTTAACTCTTGATGTCAGAGTCTTTCAAACATTTTTTAATTTTGTATAAGAGCTAATGTGTTTTGGTATGCTCTGACTATATCAATGTTTTCTAAAATTGTAGCTTTTGCCACAAGTTCAGGGAGTTGTGAGTTAATCCAATTCATTGTGTCTTCCATATTCTTTCTCATAATGGGATCTGTTTTTCTGTAGATGTCAACAAGATTATCGAAATTTACTGAATTGTTAGTGCCAATAACTTCCAACCAACTTTTCAGTGTATCAATTCTTTGAGTAGGCATGACAAATTCAATTGTTTTACTCAAGTTGTTTGTTATAACAATGCCTTTTATTTTGACAGGCATAAGAGACGTAAATTTACCTCCTAGTTGCGATCGAAACAATAAAGCAAGTATTTTTGTTTTGTCATTAATTCTTATTCTTTCACAAATATGTTCATAATCAACCATTGTAGAACCAAAGAAAATTTGCGTATTTTCATGTTGAATATTTAATGCTGATCTTTGTTCAATTGAAGGTCCATAATCTTCCTTATGAAACCTAAGAGAGATAATGCTTGGTAAATCCTGTGAAAGTTTTTCCAATACCTTGTCAATTTCACCTTCTATGATTAAATCATCACCGGAAAAAGAATGACGTGGATCAAATATTCTTTTTATTAAGATTGATTCCTTATTTAAAGCAGTATAAAGTTCATCGAGGGTTTCAATATTCAGTGATTTTTGAGATATTCTTATCATAGTTGTTTTAATCATCGTAATCTACCTTTTTATTTAAACCAAGTATCAAGCGATTTTTGACCTTCAATCGATTCTTCCCAAGAGATTCCTATAGTATCTATTAGCTGAATTAAAGTGGATTTCAGTAATTCTTTAACTTTAGGAATATCTACATCGGTCTTAACAGCTAATTGAATTGGTTTAACAGAGCACTCATTTGATCCTACAATTTTGTCAGATAATTGAATAGGAAGATTTTGAATTTTAAAGGATTTGGTCTTAATAAAACTAATTACACTACCTATATTCGGTTTTTCACCTTCAGGATAAGCTTGCATCAATTGTATTGCAGCTTGTAAAGGTTGTGTCCAACTATCATATTGTTCAAGTCTTTTAGAGAGTGTTACACTTATAGCTAAATCTTCTAAATCAAATTCTTTCTTTGATATCTTTCTCATTTGTCCTTGAATTATTTTTACAATTTTTTTCTTCGCTTCTTCTAGTTCTTCTGACGTTTGTACATCAGATAGAATCACTAAAGCTTCTTCAAAAGGTCTCTTTGCTAATATTGGAGTATTTTTTTTCTTTCCCATTAATCCCTTAACAATTGGGGATCCTCTCGTTGTTATACCAAAATAATTCTTCTTTCTATCAGAAAGACCGCAATACCTGAAAACATAATCTGTTGAGAGTTCTATTTGAAAAGTATTCATGCTCCATTCTTCTAATTCTTTGATATCTTCAGATCGTGGTTCAAGTACAAAAATACTATCTGTGTCTCCATAAAGAACTCGAAGTCCTAGCTTTTCTTCACAATATTGTTTTGTTTTAGATATTGCTTCTCTTGCCAATGCTGCCGTAGATTCAGCAACTGGGGGGCAATATAAAGCAAAATTGTCGGAGCCAAACACACCATAACTCGCATTAAGTAAAACTTTCAATGAAGATTGTATAACATCACTTAGATTTCTTTCATTATCGCTTAGGTTTTTATCTTTTGCTCTGTCTTTAAACCAATATATCCTCATATCTCTGATAAAACCAACCAACATTGAACTAATACCAGGTATTTGAACACATACCCAATGGTTTGTTTCCGGTATTTTATTAGATTTACATTCTTTATGATTGCAATTTATTGTTTCATATGAAAGATTTCGAGTTTTAATTATTGAAGGGTAAAGGGATGCAAAATCCAAGACGTGAACATTCCACCAAACTCCTGCTGCTGGTTCTATAACAATAGCTCCTTGATACTTCTTTCCTTTAATTATAGCTTCTGTTGATGTGTCTCCTTTAAGTTGCAGAATATCAACAGGTCTTGGTATCAAGTACTCCCTAAGACGATGTTCATAGTACATCCAATTTTGTATCCAGATACTTACACTTGATCTTGTAAAATCATCAATTGGCATTTTCGTGATTCTTGATAGCATGAAGATGAGTTCCATCGATTGGTTATTATTGAAACTAGTTAATTCTATTGTAATTTCAGCATCTCTGGCATTGTATTTGATTAATTCTTCCAACTCTAATTCCCATATCTCTTTTTCATGTTGCATTTTTTCTTTGCCTAAGAGTGTTTTTCCAAGTTCATCTAATGTAACTTTATCATAAGCTGCACCAAATGCGTAAATTCTCATAGCTGGTTGTCTAAAGAATCGATAAAGATCTATATGAATCCCGTGAGCTAGATAAACATCTTGTGACCGAGTTCGAACAAAAGGAATCAATTTTTCATCAATTTTGAGCTTCATTGCTCTATTGTCTAAATACAGAAAATCGAAATTATCACCATTAAATGTAATTATTATTGGATATTTTCCAATTTCTTGAAATACTGCAGTTAGTAGATCCTTCTCATTATCAAATTCCTTTACTTCTTTTTCAATATGTTCTTTGTTAATTTTCTTTTTTTCCTCATTCAGAACAAATACAACAGTTTTGCCTTTATTATTAGTCATTCCTACTGAAATGACTTTTTCATCCGCTGCATGAGGATTCGGGATTTTATTTTTTTCACTATGCAATTCAATATCTACTGAACATCGGTTTATGTCAGGTATTGAGGCAAAAAAAACAGGCATGTATTGTTCTACTAATTCAATTATCTCTGGTTTTTGATCTTCGAAAATTGTCAGAATCCCTTTTCGTGTTTCCGCAGAGATTTTTGGTTCTATTCTAACTAGATTACCATCTTTTATGGAATAGCGAAGACCAGGGATTAAGGTTCTATCATAAATATAATTCAAATGATATCTAATATTAGCCTCAAAGGAAGGAGAAATTTTCTCTCTGTAGCTATTACTTCTTCCTCCAATCGCTAATGGATTAGTTGCTAAAACTTTTGTTAGAGTAAGTTCTTTTTCTCCCAGAAGGCTTTTTTTCTTTACAATTTCACATCCTACAAATTCCTTTTGATTAGCTAAAAAACTTTCCACATCAGCTTTTTTCATCGTTGTAAGTAGATATGGTAGATGATTTGTATTATCATACCATCTGTAGATTTTTCCATCTTCAGGATTGAACAATTTCACATAAGCTTTTTCTTTTTTACCATCATACTTCACATCAATCAAATAAGAAGGAGAAAGATTTTTTGGTGCGAGTATAACATACTCACTCCCCTTTTCTTCATCGCTTTTATCTTTGATATTTTGTTGTTTTATTGGTTTTTTATTTATGTTAGATGTAGGTTTGTTCTCTGAAGTAATTTCTTCATCTTTTAATGAGTTGTGAGTCGCTTCCTTTTCTTCATCATTTTCCTCATTTTCTTGAAAATAACTAGCTAGATCTCGATTGATACTAGTTTTATTGTTATTTTCTTCCATTTCTTTCACATCTAGTAGATTGTTTTAGTTTTATAAATCTGTTCAGTGATATCTATAAAATACTATGTTATTGTCCGTGATGTACTTACATCGAATAATATTAAAATATTTCATTAGAATAGTTTAGTATTGACTTTGCAATAGTTTTATTTAGTGTTTAATTTCGATTTATCTATGAAATCTTTTCGCGATAATATAAAACAAATTCATTTCCTTAAATTAGAAAAAGGGGAAGATATACTAGAAAGCATAATCAGTTATTGCAAAGAAGTAAATATCAATTCTGGAGCTATTGTTGGCATAGGTGCTGTGAAAAAAGCTTCACTTGGTTATTACGATCTCAAATCTAAATCCTATCTTACAAATGATTTTGATTTTAATGCTGAAATCATCAATTGTATAGGTAACATCGCAATTAATGAACAAACAAAAGAATACATTGCACATATTCATATGACTATTGGTGATGATAAAGGAAGAACATATGGGGGACATCTTTTGCCAAATAATCCTATTAGCGTGACAGGGGAATTTATTATATTTGAAACTACTACAAAGCTTTCTAGAAAAATTGAAAATGAATTTCAGCTGCTACTTCTTGATTTATAACTCCTTCCTTTAAAATCAACAATCTGTTTAGATATTAACCTCTAACAAACTTTTAATAATGTGATATGAGTTTATCATATTGAAAAAAACTTCACAGTGGTTGCATTGTCAGATATAATTCAAGAAATACTAGAAAGTGGAGCAATATTAGTTGTTAATCCAATGATTTTAGAAACAGACCCTGATGATTTCCTAGAACATTATGGTCACATTGTAGATACAATAGCCTTAGTTGCAAAAGGAAGGTCAGGATACACATTTTATCAAAGCAATAGCGCTCCTCAAGCTCCAAATAATGGTGTATTTTTCCACTCATTTTGTACTATAGGCGACAATATGGGCATTAAAATAGATGCTTTTCTTTATGTTCATGGAGATAATTTTTTATCTCAAAATACTGACTTCAGAGTAGTAAATAGTGAAGGAGCAACTATTTCCTCATATGCTTGTCCAAGTCAAGAAAATTTAAGCAAATATATAGCTTCTATTGCCTCTGAAATAGCTCAATACCCTATAACTTCATTAGTTCTTGATGATTTAATGTTGCCAAATAAAAGAGCTTGTTTCTGTGATAGATGCAGAAGAATTTTTGCAGGCAAATGGAATGTAGAAAGAGATTTTAGTTTTGAATTTCTCGAATCCAGAGATTTATTAGTAGATTGGTACGATTATAGATCAACCTATATTAATCAAACATTAAGAGAAATAACTGACACAATAAAGAGCCAAAAAAATATTGATTTAGCAGTTGTAGTTAAAGCTGATAAAGAAACTGAATCTTTATCTGGCTCTCCAGAGCATTTTGGTCAAAATCTAGGGGAATTGGCAAAGATAACTAACAATTTGATAATTCATGTTAACCCATGGAGTGAAAGTTTTCCTGCGGTAAACAGTCCAGAATATAAACAAATACTCAACACTCTATCTTTGATTGAAGAGTATTCAGGTTCTGGCTTGAAACCTTCGCTTTATTTCTGGAATATAAACTCTACAGAGAAATTAAATTTAACAATCAAGCTTAGAGATGAGATCAATGCTGAAAACTTGTTTATAGAACCTTCCCTTCCACACGATTTTACAAAAAGAAGAACAATAAATCTTGGGTTTTAAAAATGAGTCTTGAAAAAGCTATTGAAGAAATTAAGAAAATGTTTTGGGGTGTTTTAAAGGGAAAATTCAACCCAGATGAAGAGGAGGAAGTGAAAGCCCATCTTATTACCAATTTAGCAACACTCACATCTTATGCAAAAACCTGCTTACCTCCTGAACAACAAGAAGAATATGAAAATCATTTCAAAAAAGCAAAAGATGCACTACTTAAATTTGATAGTGCTGGTCCTTGGTTTAGAGAACTTCCAGAAATGATAGATACGGTTTATAATATTATTACACATGCTAATATGCTTCAGATTGAGTATCATCGCTTCAGTGGAGAAGGAGATGACGCAGTACAGTTCTTTCAATCAAAGCTCGAAACTATAGAAATGAATGTCGCTTCCTTAAATGAAGATTTAAAGAAAATAAAAATACAGATGGAAACCATTCTGCAACTTCAAGGACAAAAGGTACAAGAACCATTAGATAAGGAAACACCACCTCAAGTTGAGATTTCTGATGATATAGAACCAGAAAATGAAGATGAAGAGGAACTAGAAGAAGTATTAGAAGAAGAGAAAGTGCCTGAAGAACCAGATATAGAGGAACCGGAAGAGGAGAAAGAAGTAGAAATAACTGTAGATACTAAAGAGTTAATTGAAGGAATAGAACTTGCATCACAATATGAATTTGAGCAAGAACCTTTCATGCAAACCATTGAATCAGAACAAGAATCTCTTAAGAAGCTAGCCAATTTGTTATCAGCTTTAGATCCAGGTGATGATACTGTTATATCACCTCTAACAGAAAAATTGATGGCTATCGGAGAAGAAGATGAAATAACAATATCTGAAGAACCAGCAGTTATTGAAGAAGGTTTAAGCGATGTTGAATTAGAAGAAGTTCAAGAATTTCATAGATCTGTTTCTAGAGTGGGTAAAGTTCTCTCTACACCTCAATATGAAGAGGATGCTGCTAAATTCGTTTCATCTATCAAAGAAACAATTGCCCATGTATCACAAGAAAAGGATTTGGAAGCTGGAGAAAAATCTGCATTAACAAAAATAATAGAAGAAGAGACAGGAGAATTGGAGAAAGCTCCTGTTCAAACAGATGATATTCAAAACATAATCAAGCATCTAGAATCCAAAAGACAAAAAGCAGTTGAAAGAATTCAACAACTTGAACAAGCTTTGAATTCTGAGAAAATTGACGAAGAGGAATGGCAAGAACTTAGAATAAAAGCTGAGCGTCATATGTTGCGTGTTGAAGACACTTTAGATGGATATAAAAGATATCTAGAAAAATTGCAGAGTCAAGATATAGGTAGTTGAATAGATGACCTATGACACACCAAGTACATTTCTATTATGGTGATAGATTAAGAGCGTTTCATGCGGGATTAGGGATAATTATAAGAGCACTAGGTCATTCAATTAAATCGGAAATCCTTTTCTTAGATGAATCTTATGCGTGGGTTGAGGACATTATTTCTCTGAAAGAGATTTCAGTAAAGATTATCTCAATTGATGATCATCCAAAAGTTCAAGACTTCTTACTTAAAGAATTTGATAAGATTGAAGACACAATCCTTCTTATAGCTAATATTGATTTGATTGTTCAACACCAAGTATTAGAAATGAAAGAGTTGATTCATTTACTAAGTAGAACAAAGAAACAAAATGAAGTAATACTAACAAGTGAAGCAAAATACATAGAATTTGAGGAAATTGCTGATTATGTAAGTTTTATATCAGTTAGAAAAATGTAAATCAACCGCAAAATGACCTATTCTTGGTGCAATCCATCTGATAAATCGTATTATTTTAATTGTGAAATCACATATAATTTTATTGTTTCTTAAAATGTGATGGATTTTTTCTTCAACATCTTCTTTTCTTATTTGTTTGGTTTGAACATGGTTTGTTATTTGCCAATGTATAACTCCTGATTTTTCCTTGAGTGATTCGTAAGCTACTGGCAATGATTTCTCTGCTTCTAGAGGGAGAGGAAGCAAAACTCTATTTATTTTGTTGTAGAACAACTTTGGGACTATAACAAATGCGTCCCCTGAATAAGGATAAATATTATCCTGGCATTTATTCAGAACAATGTTTTTGCACAAATAATTATATGCTATATCATTAATTTCGATACAATGAATCTTGCAAGTTTGCTGTTTTGTTGAGATAGCTACATCAAACGGTCCAACTCCTGCAAAAAAGTTGAGTATTGTCTCCCTCTCTTTAACTAAATTAGCTATTCTCTGCCTTTCATAACTAAGTTTTGGTGAAAAAAAAGTGTGAATAGGATTTAGTAAAAAACCATTTCCATGCTCTCTGTAGGTTGTTTCAAACTCCTCTTCTCCTAATAAAAACTTTAGTTCTCTTTTTCTTTCTTTTCCATATATTTTTGATATCTGGACTAGAACTGTTCTAATGTAAGGGTGTTTTTGCATTTTTTTTCTAGCAAAATCTTCCAATACTTTTGTATCTTCTCTTTCTCTTAAAATCATAATGTGTCCAATAATCTCAAATGGAATGCTTTTCATTTAAACCAATTTCAGTTTATTTTATTTCACGAATTGCAGGCCCCTTATACACAGCTTTATCAAACGCTAACCTTCGCATTGGAGATTGTGTAGTTACCTCTTCATAGTAGTGTGCTCCTAATCCCGCTATTCTTCCAAAAACAAATACTGCTTTAGCTAATTTTGGATTTATATTCATATCAGCAATAATTGCCCCAATTACTCCATCAACATTGATAGGAAGATTCATACCTCTTACCCTAAAGAAAACATCACTCACTAATTTTGAAACAGTAACACATTCTTTTGCATAACCTGCTTTTTCAGCGAGATTCCAAAGAACATCCCTTCTTGGATCTCGAGTGTGGATGCGGTGACCTAGTCCTTCTATACGTTTACCTGTTTTTATAATATCTCGCATTATTCTAAAAGTTGCTTCTTCTAAATCAATACTACTTTCATTTGCTTTATCCACAACAGATAAGAAAAATTCTGCTGCTTTCTGTCCAGCACCACCGTGAACATCTGTTATTGCTTGAATTCCTGCAGATAATGCTACCTCGAAGGATACACGAGTAGAAGCAAGAATTAAAGTTGCTTGAGCAGATGGTGGCGTAACACCATGATCCACACAAGCTGTAATTATAGCTTCAAGTAATCTAGTTTTTTGTTTTTCTTGTTTTTCTTCACCAACTAAACCTAGATAGATCATATCTGCAAAGGAAATGTTATCTATAGAAACTTGATTCAAGACATCTAGATTATTAAAAATAGTTGCTAGATATCTTAAAGCCCTTCCTAAGCTAAAAGCGATAATAGCTGATTCTTCAGTAGTTCTATTCATAAATTCTGATATACTCGAATCTAGAAGTAAACAAGTACCGATTATTTTAGATACATCAGTGTTTGGTGATATCTCTAAACTTTCTGAAAATTCCTCTTTCGCAGCTTCTTTTGCGATTTTTTCAAGATCCTTTATTTTTTCTAAATTTGGAAACTCACCAGTAACTAAAAGATGAGCAGTTTCTAATAATCCTTTATTGGCAATAACTTCCTGAAGAGGATATCCTCTTATCAATAAGTTATTTGGCATCACATTAGTTACAAGTGTACCCCAAGTAGGTTCTGGTGGCTTAGCATTCCATTTTTCTTTCATTTTCTTATAATAATCCTCAATTTCAAAATATAATTTGTTTAATTTTGATTTCACTACATCGATTAAGTCTCTTTGGTGATTTACAACTATTACTCCTGCTTTCTCCAGAATCTCTTTTTTTGAATTATATGTACCATATGTTTGACCTGGTGCAATTACAGCCCCTGCGTGTCCCATCGTTTTCCCTTCTGGAGCATTTGCTCCCGAAATCATTGCAACCAATGGTTTAGGATATTTTTCAGGATGAGAAATCATATCTTGCGCAAGTATTTCTTCTTGCATCCCTCCTATCTCTCCAGCGATAACAACTAAGTCGGTATGTTCAAAGTTCATCACCAATGTGACTAAATCAATGAACCTAGACCCAATAGCACCATCTCCTCCAACTCCTAATACTCCATTTTGGGAGATACCTTCACTTGCTAAAGCATCAGACAAGTGATAAAGAATTGCACCACTTCTTGATAATATGGTGACACCTTTAGGACCTATAATTTCATCAACTTGTTGAGCTTGAAAAATATCAGGAAGCATTCCCACTTTAATGCTTTCAGGTGGAAAAATTATTCCTGGAGTATTCCCTCCAAACAAAATTGTTTTGTGTTTTCTAGCTTCCACCAAAATATCTCTAACATCTCTTAAGGGAATAAATTCTGATATAAGAACAACTATTGGTATTCCAGCTTTGATTACTTCAATAGTTGAATCTTTTGCTGTAGAGTAGTGTTTCCAAATACTAGCTACTGCAATATTTGGATGGTTTTCGACTGCTTCAGCTGCGGTTTCATATATAGGAATAGTTTCATGTACCCTTGTTCCTCCTCTTCCTGGGGCTATACCACATGTAACATTTGTCCCATATTCCATCATGAGTTGTGCATGTCTTGTTCCTTGTCTTCCAAGACCAACAATCATCGTTTCGATTGTTTTGGATTTCGATATTTTTTCCGCTAGATCCGGTCGAACTTGTTTAATTAGATAATATAACAATCCTTGGTCAGCTGATAATTTTTCGGTACTCATCTAGTTCACTTCCTTTTCCTCTAATTGTTTTTTAACCTTGAATCCATACTCAATGCCATCTCTAATTACATCTGCCATTATTTTCTGGTTGCCAATAACTATGTGTAAATCCTTCAAAGGTTCTGGAGTTTCCCTCTTAGCTTTTTCAAGGTATGCTCGAGCTGCTGCTAAATCTGTTCCGACCATTCTACCAAAAACAGGAATCATCCTCTTTTTAGACATAAACCTGTCTCTTAATGACATTATCAATCCTCTTATGAAGATATCACAGCTGGAAATCCCACCAAATCTACTAGTTATTATAATGTCAGTAGCAGGATGATCCATTAACAAATGAAACATATCTGCTACTTTAATAAGTGAAGGACCCCCCCCACTATCCATGAAATTTATTGGTATAACTTTACCTTCATAATAACGTTTCCCTATATTGACAACTTCATCAATTGAGAAAATACCATACCCAGCTCCACCTGGTACTAATCCTACATACAATTTGTCTTTGTCTTTTACAAATTCTTCAGGATGCTCTATCAAATCAAGGTAGGGAAATCCTATTCTATATGCTTGTTCCTCATATATTGTTTGTTCTGATATATCATGTCTTTTACTACGGGGATCAATGTTAATTGATTTCAACAAAGGTGCTTGTCTGTAAAGACTGTTATCATCAAGAACAATTTTTGCATCAGCGGCAATAACAAAATTGTCTTTTGTTACAATTAAAGGATTTATTTCACAAATTTTTGCTTCAACATGTTGAAAAGTATTATACAGAGATTTAACTGCTTTGTATAGTTTTTCTTTAATAGTTATGAAATCTGCATTTTTCTCAACCAAAAATTCAGCAGCTTCTTCAGCAATATCCTCTGGTAAATCCTTAGCATTATCTTTTATTGTTTTTTTCCAAATTTCTTCTGGATGAGTTCTAGCAACCTCTTCAATATCAATACCTCCACTTGCTGAAGTTACTATTACAATGTCAAAAGTCGCGGGATCTGTGGTAACAGACATATAAATTTCATTCGCAACATCTACAGCTTCTTCAAGCAATATTTTTTTGACAGGATAACCATGGATTCTCATTGCAAACATTTTTTCTACAATTTTTCTGGTTTCTTCAATGTTAGAACACAACTTGATTCCACCTGCTTTTCCTCTTCCTCCTATCAAAACCATAGCTTTTACCATTACTGGAAATTTTAAAGATAAATTGTCTAATTCTTCTATTTGTTCTATTGTTGCAATTTGCTTTGGTATAACAAGACCATGTTTTTCAAAAATCTGTTTTGCTTCGTATTCATATAATTTCATATATTATTACCTCTATTCTGAAAATTGTATTTGGTAGTATTTTATCAAACCTCCAGCATTGAAAATTTTTAGTAGTTCAGCTGGTAATTTACCCGTATTGTAAACTTTATCTCCATTAGTTATTTGACCTTTTTCTAAATCTATGGAGATTGAAAAATCTTTGTTGAAGTTATCCACAAATTCTGGGTGAACAATGATTGGTAATCCTTGATTTATCGCAGATCTGTAGAAAATACGTGCTACTGATTTGACAATCACAGCTTTCACACCTGCAGAAGCTAGTCCTACAGCAGGATGTTCTCTTGATGAACCACATCCAAAATTACTCCCAGCAACTATAATATCATCATGTGTTACACGAGATGAAAATGTTTCATCTAAGCCTTTGAATAAATGAGGTACTATTTTTTCACCATCAGCTGATTTAATATCATATGTCAGATTACCAGCAAACATTTGATCTGTGTTCAAATCATCTCTTTCACTATAATCCCAGACACCCTTAAAGTAACGATTATCATCGGTTGATATTTGAAGAGTTTTTGTTTCTTTAACTCTTGATTGAAGTAACAATTTCGTTTCTTTTTTTTCAATTTTTGTGGGGAGATAATCTCTTGGATCAACAATCTTTCCTTCAATTGCTGATGCAACAACTGTTGCTGGAGATGCTAAGTATATTGAGCTTCTTTTATTCCCCATTCTACCAAGAAAGTTCCTATTGGCAGTTGATATGATATTCCAATTATCAGCTGGTAAACCTTGTCCTTTACCAAGGCACGGACCACAGCTACAAGATAGAATTATTGCACCCGCTTCAACAAGTGTTTGAATAACTCCCTGTTTCATCGCATTAAGATAAATTTCTTGAGATGCTGGTGCAACAAGAAACTGAACACCTGCCTTTACTTTTCTATCTTTAATAATTGATGCTGCAATGACTAGATCATCTAGACGAGCATTGGTACATGTTCCAAGGAATGCTTGTTCTATAAATGTTTCATCAATGTTTTTTATTAAATGAACATTATCAACTTGGTGTGGAACTGCAACTAAAGGTTCCATCTCATTAAGATTAACACTTAATTCTTGACTAAAGGTGGCATGGTTATCTGACCACATTTGATTGTTTTGTAGAGCTGTTTCTTCTAAACCGTGTTTTTCTTTTAACCAATCAAATAACATTCTATCAGGAGGAAAAACCGCTGTTTTAGCCCCCATTTCTGAAGCTAAATTTGCTAAAGTCATACGCTCTGAAATGCTAAGAGTCTTCACTCCATCCCCATGAAACTCAATTGTTTTGTATGTAGCTCCAGCTGAGCCAATTGCATTCATGAGGTATAAAGCAATATCTTTTGCATAAACTCCTGGTGGAAGTCTTCCGTTTAGAATTATCTTAATGGTTTCAGGTACTCTAAACCATGTTTTTCCAGTTAACCATAATCCAGCAGTCTCAGTCCTATCAATACCAGCTGCAAAAGCTGCAAAAGCTCCACTTGTACAAGTGTGTGAATCTGACCCTACAATAAGCATGTTTGGTAGCGCATGGTTTGCCATTAATTGATGACATATTCCTTTTCCTTCATCGTAAAATTTAGCAATTTCTTGATCCTTAACTAGTTCTCGAATAATTTTATGATCATTAGCAATTGTAACACTGGCTGGTGGTGAATCATGATCTAAAACTATAACTAAACGGTCAGGATATTTAATTTTTGTACCACCCATTTTTTGAAATGTTTTATAGATTGAAGCAGAATTATCATGGGATAAAATTAGGTCTGGTTCCGCAAAAACAATATCCCCTGCACTTACTTCTTGATCAGATTTTTTTGAGAATAATTTTTCTGAATAAGTCTTACCACTCATTTCCTCGTCCTCACATTTTTACATTTCTTCTCCAAGTTTTAATAAACCACCAGCTTCCATAATATCTAATACTGGTTTTGGTATAGATTTACATTTCATCTTCTTCCCTTTGTTCAAATTAGCAATAATAGCTTCTTCTATATTGATTTCCAAAGTATCAAGATTATCAATTTGTAATTGTGAGATACCTGGAGCTTCTATAAGTAACAAACCAGAATTCACAGCATTACTGTAATATATAGGACCAAAAGACTCTCCGACTATTGCCTTAACTTTGTGAGCTAGAAAACCAGTTACTGCTTGTTGTCTTGTCGATCCTTTTCCGAAATTCTTTCCTACAATAATAATCTCTCCTTCATGATTTTCCTTTCCAAAATTCTCAAAACCTTCAAGATTTCCAAAGATATGTGGTTTAATTTCTTGAGGATTATGTATCGTTAAAAGAGATTGATGAAAGATTTGATCAGTATCAATGTCATCGATAATGACTAATTTTGCATTTCCACATATTTTTTTTATACTCATTTAATCATCTCTTATATTTGGTTTTGCAATTTTTCCTTGAATTGCAGTTGCTGCAGCTACTACAGGACTTGCTAAATAGACATCTGCTGGTCCAATTTTTCCTTGAGTATTGCGATTACCTGTTGTTAAAGTAACTGCTGTTTTCCCTCCTGTTAAGCCATATTGACCCTTTGCACAAGTTGAACAACCAGCTCCGAAAATATTTCCTCCTGCTTCTAGAATTGTTGTCATAGCACTTTGATTATGTATTGAAATAAAATCCTCACGAGTTGCAGGAACAACTCCTAATCTTACTTCAGGGTTAACTTTTTCGTTTTTCAAAATTTTAGCAGCATCTTGAATATCAATTGCACTACCATTTGTACAAGATCCTATAATAATTGAATTTATTGGAGTTCCTAACACTTCTTCTATAGGTTTAACATTGTGAGGATGTGGTGGGCAAGCAATTTGTAAATCTAAATCTTGTATATCTATAATTATCTCAGAGAAGTATTTGGCATCTTTATCAGCTTTAATTAATTCTGTGTTGACATTGAATTGCTTGTAATAATCTGCTACTAGCTCATCTGGGGGAACAAACCCAATCATACCAGAGGCTTCTGTAATCAGAGAACATAATGTAACACGATCTTCAATACTTAATTCTGCGATATAATCTCCATAGAATTCAACAGCTTGACCTGTGATACCATGTTCATGGAGTTTCTTAAGAACAAATAAAGCCAAATCTTTAGATGTTGTGGGCCATTCATATGATCCTTTCAAGATGACTTTAACAGTTTCAGGGATTTTGATCCAAGATTTTCCTGTTTTCATTGCAAAAGCAAGCATTACATCACCAGCTCCTTGACCTAAAATGCCTAATGCTCCCAAAATATTATAATGACTATCAGCTCCAAAAACTATATCCCCAGGTTTTGTGAAACCTCTACGAAACAATAAATGAGATCCAATACCTGAACCCAAATCAGTAACTTGAATATTGTGTTCCTTGGCAAATACACGAATTTTTTCTTGGTCTATAGCATGTTTTGGATCGTTTCCATATGGGTAACAATCCGGTGTAAAAATGATCTTTTCATTATCAAATGTTTTTGAATTAGGATAATTTTTTTGGAATAAATCCACAACTTGAGGTCCTGCATAATCTCTAGCTGTAACTAAATCTAGAGTAATCCATACAATGTTGCCAGGAAAAATCTCTTCATCTGATGCATTAGTATGTGATTTAATTATTTTTTCAATTATAGTCAAACCTGTCATTTCGCCCAATTTCATCGATTAATAAGAGGGTAATAAGGATAACTCTATGTGTGTAATTATATACAAAAAAAAATAGGATTTGCAATGTTATTGTTTCAAAAAAGAAAATGGGTAAGATGGCTTATACTTTCAATTTCTCACAAATAGCATCTGCCATTTCAGATGTTGTTGAAGATCCATCCATATCATAAGTTCTGACTTTTCCTTCTAAAATAACAGTAGCAACAGCTTTGTCAATTTTCATTGCCATTTCTTTCTCTCCAAGCCAATCAAGCATCATTTTTGCTGCTAATATTTGTGCGATAGGATTAACCTTATTCATACCCACATATTTTGGGGCAGAACCATGTGTTGGTTCAAATACTGCAAAATTATCTCCAATATTACCAGAACATGCAAAACCTAATCCACCTATAAGTTGAGCACACAAATCTGAAACTATATCTCCAAACATGTTTGAAGCAACAAGAACTCCATAATTTTGTGGATTCTTAACTAACCACATAGCCATTGCATCAATATTTGTTTCCCAAAGTTCCAAATTATCATATTCTTGCACAAGTTTACGCGCCTCTCTTATCATCAGTCCACTTGTTTCTCTGATTACATTTGGCTTTTCTACAACAGTAACTGTTGGATATCCAAATTCTCTTGCATAGTTCATACTTGCTTTAAGAATACGCTTAACTCCTTTTCTAGTAAAAATCCTAGTTGATATCGCAACATCGTTAAGGTTTGCACCTTCAAATCTTTTAGCTTTGGGATGGTTCTCAATTATTGTTTTCATCACTTCATCAGGAACTGGGTGCCATTCAATTCCTACATAAAGACCTTCTGTATTCTCACGAAAAACTACTAAATCTAAGTCATCCCTATAATTTAATGGATTTCCTGGATAAGCTTTACATGGACGTAAATTAACATATAAATCGAATAATTGTCTTAATCTTACTATTGGACTAAAGTAGATTAAACCTTTACCTTGCAATTCGGGAATTAATTCTTTTTCTGCTTCTTCCTTTGGTTTGGATGTAATAGCAGAGAACAAACAACAATCAGATTGTTTTAACAGTTCTATTGTTCGTTCTGGTAATGCATCTCCTTCTTTACACCAGAATTCCCAACCGATATCACCCCAATTATATTCAGCTAATTCACTAAAACCAACTGTATCAAGAACTTTCATAGCTGCATCAGTAACATCTTTACCAATTCCGTCACCTGGTAAAACTGCGATTGTATATTTCTTACTCATATTTTCACCTTTTCTCTCAATATCCATAAATTTTCCTTACAGGTTCAAAACAAAGAAAATCACATCTGTGAATTATTTCCACTTCTGTTAATCTTTTTATTTTATCTCCTTCTTTACTATGGAAAATTATTGCTTGTCTGACACTTAATGGTAAATTAAACTCATAAACGATTTCTAAACCTTGAGCTGGATGCCTAAGAATTTTTCCTGCTTTGTTTTGTACAATCTTACCTGTTGGATCTTTTTCATATTCAACAAACTTACCTACATCATGTAGTAATCCCCCAGCTATAAGTTCGTCCTTATTTAGATTATCTGCTAGATTAAGAAATTCATATCGCTCATAAGTTGTTATACACATTTGAGTAACAGCTCGAATGTGATCAATGATTGAAATTTTAACAGACAAGTCACTGTTAACTAGTTCTGGTATCAATAATGTAAAAGGGATTCGATGAAGTTCTTCTTCAGTCCACCCCCCAAGTGATATTGCTTTTTCAAGCGATTTAACAACTTTTTCACGTAATTCCTCATTTTTAATTTCTATTATTTCAGGAAAAAGATTTTTTATCTCCATTTATTTAACCCACTTCTTATTTTTTTGATTTATTGACACTATTTTAGTCTAGTCAGAGGAAAATGACAAAATAAGATAATTAAAACTTTTGCTAGTGGTTTGAATCTTTACTTAAATTCTAATTTGTAAAATGTCTTAGCAGTGCTTAATCACCCATTTCCACAAAACCAAAAAGTGATAACTTATTATCTCCATGTAAAGAAATAACAGGCAAACCTTTTTGTCTTAACCTCAATCGAAGAGCTGAGTCATTGGTTGCAATAATAGCATTATGTTCTTCAGCTAGTCTTTCTAGTTCTATGTCAGCATTTCCTTCGGTTTTTGAATAGAGAATCTCATATTTTTCTGCTAACTTCAAAGCGAATTGTGCTTTTTGTTTAGTTGAAGGAGATGATTCTTCTATTAATTTTTTAAGCTCTATTACAATAATTTCAGGGATAACAATTTCAAAATCAACTGGAATAATTCGTTCTAATTCAAAAGTAATGTTTATTTTCTTTTCTAGAGGTAACATCAACATGCTAGAATCAAGTATAACTAACATTCAAAACCTCACTATTTATTATTAAGAATTTCACCAACGCCTATCAACCGAAATCTTTTAGCAATCATTCGCGAAATGGCTATCTTACTATTGAGACGAGCCGCTACTTCTCGGTTTAATTTTATTTTAGCTTTGTCTCCTCGTATCTCTGTTATAGAACCAGTTGTTCTAGCAGTTCCTACATTGAGCATCAAATTCTCCCCTTGAGCTAAAGGCTGTACTTTTGTTATTTGTTCTGATCCAACAACATATTCCATTAATTGAACAGAAAGCTCTAGTTCTGAAAGAACTGGTGGTGCTTTTCCCGGAGTTGTAATTACATTGCCTGCCATCTTATCAGCTTTAACAAATGATGGATCTAATTCCGTTCCAATAGCAACTAATCCACCTGAATGTGCGTTTTTTACTAAACCTTGTTCTCCTATTGAAATGCTTACTACTTTTGTTTTAATTGGAGTATAGACTGTTTTGTTACCTTTCTTAATGGGTATTCCGGGTACAATCTCTATCTCATCACCAACATTAACTTGACCTCTAATAATGGTTCCTCCTAATGCTCCACCTTTAAGTTTCCCTGGTTCTGTTCCAGGTCGATTAATATCAAAAGATCTTGCTACTAACATCTCTAGAGGACTTTCAACATCAAGTTCAGGAGTTGGGATGTGTTTTTCTATTTCACAGATTAAAATATCTAAGTTAGCTTTGTGCATTGCGCTTATAGGAACAATTGGTGCTTCTTCAGCAATAGTGCCTTTTATGAATTTTTGAATATCTTTATAACTACTTGTTGCATCATCTTCAGAGACTAATTCGATTTTATTTTGTGCAATAACGATATTTGGGATTTTGAGAATGTCCATAGCCGCAAGATGTTCTCTTGTTTGAGGTTGAGGACATTTAGAATTTGCTGAAATGAGTAAAATTGCCCCATTCATCATTGTTGCACCTGAAAGAAGGGTTGCCATAAGCACCTCATGTCCAGGACAATCAACAAATGAAACTCTTCTAATAAATTCAGAAGGAGTTCCACACTTAGGACATTTTTTTTCTATTGTGTAAGATTCTGGTTCTGGACAGTTGGGACATTTGCGAAATTCTGTATCAGCGTAACCCAATCTAATGGAAATACCTCTCTTTAATTCTTCTGAGTGATCATCTGGGAATTTTCCAGTAAGTGATTGTACTAATGTGGATTTACCATTGTCAACATGACCTATTGTCCCTATGTTAACAACTGGTTGTGTAATTTTTTTCTCTTCTGCTGTATGTGTACTCTTTTGACTAGTTTTTGTTTTCTTCTCTTGTTCAGAGGTTTCTTTTTTACTCATCAATTATTCCTCTTATGTTATAATGCTTAATTATGTAAGTATTCCCATTGAGTTTTATACTACCCATATATAAGATTGTATTTCAATCAAAAGTAACATCTCAAAAACTTTGCGTTTTACGTATTAATAAATAAAGGTAAAAGTATTTACAATGAGTATATTTAAAAACAATTAGAATAGAACCAGCAATGTATAAGACGAAGAGATGATTTTATAGTGTATTACAGCGTTAAAGTCAAGGATACTCTAAGAGTTCCACCAAATAAATTTGATGAAA
>JAEOTG010000190.1 GCA_016839985.1 Candidatus Heimdallarchaeota archaeon
ATTAGTAGATATTTCTCTATTGTAATCCAGCTTTCTGGATCATCTGAAACAAAACCGCAATAACCGCATCGGTTCCTACATTGGTGAGTTACAGGAACAAAAATATTCCTAGAAAATGTTATTTCATTACCATAATTCTTTTTAGCAATTTCACTACTCTTTGAAATAAGTTCTTCCTTGTTATTTTGTAATAATGAGAGATAATGATCAACACTCAATCTAACTCAACTTCTTTAATTATTTCATCCTTTACCTAACTTTAGCGAGACTAAGAAACCTTCATCAAATTCTTCAATACTCTTTATTTCATGTTGTGGTGCATCTGATATTTCTTTAATAACTCTCTCACCAAAAAGATGCTTTGCTTTTATACCACCAGCAAAAGCTGGGAAGTAAAAGATATACATTCTATCAACAAGGTTTTTCTTTAGGAATTGTGTTATAATAGTAGAACCGCCCTCAACTAATAATTTCTTTATGCCATATTGCGACTTTAAGATTTCAAGAATTGAAGTTAATTCAAGAAATCCACTTTTTTCATCTTCTAAAACTGTAATCACATCTGCTTTACTTTTTACAATTTTTTCCTTTTTTTCCTCTGAACATTTTTCAGAAATAAACACCAGAGTTTTATTGGCTTTCTGATTTTGAAGAACTTTGGAGTTTAAAGGAATTCGACCTTTAGAATCTAAAATAATCCTAAGAGGAGGAGGGGATTTAGGTTTCACATATCTTATTGTTAATAGAGAATCATCTGTAATGATAGTATTAATCCCTACTAATATTGCGTCCACAGAGTTTCTTAACTCATGAACTCTTATCCAATCTTCTGTTGTTGATAGAAAAAGAGCTCCTTTATCAGAAGCAATAACTCCATCAAGTGAGCTTGCTACATTTATTATGACTTCTGGTCTTTCCATTCTACTAACCTACCTTTATACATTTGAAATCCAATATCAGAAGGCTCTGCACGCATTGTAACTGCTGTGTAAATATCTTTAGAAAATTTAAGATTATGATTTTCTAAATTTATTCCTATAAAATCAGCACTAAATCCTTCTTTAATCTGACCAATCTTCTTTTTTGCTATCAAACCAGGGTTGACGGTTATTGATTTTAATACTTCTTTTGGTGATATTTTTTGATTATCACTTCGTGCATTGATGAGTGTAAAAGCCATTAATCTAAATGGATCAGGATTAGAACTAAGAATATTATCTGTTCCTAATCCTAGAATTATCTTCCTCCTTAGGATAGATTCAATTGGTGGAAATTTGAGACCATAATACAAACTTGAAATTGGACAGCAAATTACACTCATATTTTTTTCCTTTAATAGAGATAATTCATCTTCATTAGCATATGTTGCATGAACAACGTAATCAAAAACAGAATAATCACATACTAGCTCTATATCTCTTTTGCCATATTTTGAGAGAGAATTAGAGATCAACTCCTCTGATTCAGAAACGTGTATTCCAACAATTTTTCCTAGATTCTTCTCTTTCAGTGATTTTGTTGTTTTCATAATTTCCTTATCTACAGCAAAAATATCTACAAAACCTAAACCATTACTTTCATTCAAAACATCTTCTAAATCTCCTTTTGTTATACTTCTTCCAAATACCAGTCCTCTTAAAGGAAAGTTAGTTAACATGTTCTTGAGTAAAACGACACCTTCAACTCCTTGTTCTCTAAAGTCGAAAAAAGTAGTATAACCGTTTTTCACTAACATCTCCAAGGAATTTTGAATACTCTCTCTTTGTTCTTCTATAGTGCTAGAATTTAACTTTACATGCTTTAATCCTTCTGGACCCACAGCTTCATCAAGTGATAAACCATAGACTTGATCTTTAAGAAAAGCATCAGCAACGTGAGTGTGTGCATTAACAAAACCCGGTATTAAGATATAAGATGGAGGTAGATGATACGTTGTTGGTTTTTGTTCTTGAGTAATTTCAACAATAATACCTTGTTCATCTACTTGAATGTACACCCCCTGAACAAATTCCAAATTAGGGCCAATCAAAGCATTAGCACATATAGTAATCATTTGGCACATTTGAAACTATTTGTGAATGTATTAAGAGTTTTTTGAATACATAACAAGTTTGGACATTCGCAACAATTAAATTATTTTGCAGATAAAAATAACTAACAATTAAGATTTATGTCTTTACTGCTAATTCAACTTCAATAAGTAAACCAAAACTCATAAGTGAATATCCATTGTCAAAAGAAAATGCTAGAGATGATACTTTAAGAACTCTTAAATTTCTTTAGTCAATTCTAGATATAATGACATATCTAGATAGAGGAGCTACAAGAGAAAATGATCAGAAGAGAGAAAAGATTCTTTTTTTAGGTTTAACTCAAACTGGCAAAACTTCTATTATTAAGATTTTTTTTGAAGATATGAATCCTGAAGATACGGAAACACTAGATGCAACTATTAAATTTAATAGTAAAGAATATTATTTTAATAAACATGAGATAGAGGTCTATGATATTGGAGGACAACTTTCATATCTAGAAGAAATAATTGAAAAAAACAAAGAAAGAATATTTTCCAATGTTAAAATATTGATATTTGTTATTGAGTTACCAAACATCAGTACTTATGAATTATCAAGGCAATATCTAATGCGTGTTTTAGAAAGAGTATATCAATACAGTGATAACCCAAAAGTACATATCTTTGCTCATAAAATGGATCTGATTTCAGAGGAATATAGAGATAAAGCAATGCAAGTGTTTAAGAACTATTTTATTAAAGATGAAGTGAAAAATATAAATGTGTTCCAAACCTCAATTTATGAAAGCACATCACAAAAAGTTCTCAAAGGAATCCTCGAGGAAACAAAAGAAGTATTTAATTCTTAACTAATTACTTTGATCTCTCGAGTTCTGCTAGTACAATCCTTGTTGTTTGCCTTCGTATTTTAGCTAGTCTTTGCTGGATTACAATTAATGGTTTCTGTTCAGCTAATTCCCTTTGCAATTCGTCAATAACCTCATTCATATAAACTTGATTCCCTATCAGAGCATTATCATATTCTTCATTAACTAAAATAACTATAGCTAAATTTTCAGTACCTGCTCTTGCTGATGCGTCTTTTATTTGTATTCCTTGAATTAAACCAATCATTTTTTCTGCAGGTAATAAAATGGTTCCTATTCGTCTTCTTTCACCTTTGTCTTCAAAACCTAAACTTGTGAATGCTTGATCTGATATTTTAATTATAAAGTTTTTATCTCCAAAAGCTATCCTATGAGCATAGAATGTATCTAAATTATGATCACTTACCAAAGGAGTAGGTCCTTTTCTTTGGTCAAAAACCATTAGAAAAACACCTGGATTTATATCTATAAGATTGGTTGTTATTTCAACTTCCGAAATACCTTCCATCAATTCTTCAAAAGGCTTAGGTCTGGTTAATTTGAAAATAGCAAATACTATTGCAGCAACAAGTATTATACTTCCAAAGATTATTGGATATAGAATATAAGGGGGAAGACCTACAGTTATTGATTTTATAGTCTCTTCGAATTCTAGATACTTATTTTCAGTATATTCATTCCCTTCAAAAGATACAGAGATTCTTATAAAGTCAATTTCACTTGTCATTAAGAAACTAGCTTCTGCAACACCTAGATTATTTGTAGTATCATCCAATGTTTGATTATAATCATATCCTTCGATTAGTGCAGAAACACCTTTTTGAATATAGTAGACATAGACATTGAAAATTATTTTAATGCCTTCTAATCCAGTTCCATTTAAGTAAGCAAGTGTAGCTGTCATTACTAAAGAAGTGTCAATAATTATTTCAGTATTTGAAACTTCAAAATCTAGAATAAGTTCTAGAGGCTCTATTGTTATACTTTTTTCTATTTGTCCTTTATAATATGTTGAAAATACAGTGATGTTAATATTGAACGTTCCTTTACTTCCAAAATTTCTAGAGGAGTATTCGAATTCAATGGTATTACTATCATAAAAAGTGTATTCAGTTACAATATCCCCATTAATATCAATTTGGAGAATATCGGTTAAATAGTTATCAAGTTCATCTTGTAAAGTAAACTGTATTAGCAAAAATTCCTCCCATTCAACTGTCAGAACACTATTCTCTGTTAATACCAATGTTGTTTCATCTTTCCTTTGAATAAAGAGGTTAATTTGTACTAGATGAATGTTTGATTCATTAGCAGAAAATTCAATTTGAACAATTGAAACGCTTTCTCCAAGAGGTGTTACATTAGTTGCAAGAATACTAAACTGATAAATTCTCGAATCATTAATCCAAGTTATGTCAAGATTCAAATCATTTGTTACAACTGAGCTATTAAGACCCTGAACTGCTGCATCCTCAATGATATCATAAACTTCAACTGTGAAATTAAATCTTTCTTTATACTCCAAATTGAAAGGATCTACTGTGTCATTTAGAGTAGTCGGATTAATGAAATCTATATAAATATCGTCAACTACTAGAACAAATCTTTGTTCAAAGATATTTGGAGATGTTCCTTCACCAGTAGAATCATGTAAGATTATATCAAGTATATGTTCCCCATCTTCAAAAGGTACATAATCTAACCATGGATCTTCAATTAGCTCATATATTCCATAATCCCAACTTACCCAGAAGAATAACAAGTCAGAACTGGTATTTGTAAACCAGAGTGTTGTATTTCCATGATAATAGGAACCATTGATGATAGGAGAAAAATTACTTATTTCTGAATCATAGATATAGACATCAGTCGTAGGATTTTCAATATCAACAATAAAATTGAAGGTGTAGTTATGATAATTTCCTGCATAATCATCAGAATAAATTGTTAACAACGCATTATCACCATTGAGATAATAAAATTCTAGAAATGGTATGGAAAATACCCCATCGGATATCCAAGTTGGACCAAAAATGCCTGGTACTTTATCCCAATAAAGCTCAATCACATTGATTGATAATAAAGAGAAATCTTCAATGCTGAATCTTAACTGAATTCCCTCGTTTATTGTAGAATTCAAATAGGGAAATTCCATAGAAATTAGTGGAGCTGTTCCATCGATTGATAGATATCTTTCAACAATATTATAGTTACCTAGCGAATCATTTGCATAAATTTTCACCAATCCACTATTATCTGAAAAATTCAAAGCAAAGCTATTAGTAAAAAGTGTGTAACTTGAATCTCTCCAAGAGTAATATGTAGTATAAACTGGGTCATCTTCACTAATATTTATAATAACTGTAGAATTGTAAGGAACTAATTGAGATCCGTCCAAAAGTGTTACCAATCCTTCGATAGACGTAATTTCAATCTCTGGACCTTGTGTGTCTATGTAGAAGTTTATTGTTTTAGTTGCATAATTTCCAGCAATATCGTGTAAATAAATTGTAAAAGAATGAGGGCCATCAATTAGAGAACTCAAAATTACTTCATATGGTTCTGATAGAGTAATATTGTTTCCACCATCAATTGAGAGTAATACTAAGAGTTCACTTGACAAAGTTGCATTATCTGACAATATCAAGGGTATTGTATCAGTTGTTTTAAATCTCTCATTATTGTAATTATCTATAGAAGAATCAATAACTGGATTTTCTTGGTCTATTCTAAATTCAAAAATAACAATATACTCAATATTGAGTGTGTCACCCACTAGAATGGATAAGTAATGATAAAAGCTTGGATCTGATGGAATTGCATTTGATCCATTTAAATGAAGATATGAATCCATAATC
>JAEOTG010000191.1 GCA_016839985.1 Candidatus Heimdallarchaeota archaeon
TACCTATTGTCCCTACTAGTATCAGTATAATACCGTCGATTACATTCGAACTTATTCCTACCAATGGAAGTGCTAAATCAATTGCTATTATCATAGTGAAGAAAAATATCACATGTCCTATTAGACTAGAATACTCAGCTTTTGTTGCTATTACTTGTCCTTCTACGTATTTAGCCACAAGATAACCTATTAAAATCACTACTATTCCTTTTAGTAAATTTGGTAAGAATGTTAGTATTTGAGCAAAAAATAATGTTAATTCTGGAATTCCTAGAATACCAACTGCAGATCTCATAAACCATAGGTAAATAATCCATGAGATTATGAGTGGGAAAATACTGGTAACTTGAAATCCTCGACCAAACCTAAAATATCTATCTGCATTTACTTTTTTCAGTATATTTTTTGTAACATTCCCTACAATTTTACCTGCAATCCAACCGAAAATCAAAACTACTAGTGCCAGCATCGCTTGAAAAAGATATCTTGTTATTTCTTCCATACCTGGTAACACAATCACATTTTCTATAGCCATTTTATCAATTAATAAATTGGAGAACCGGTTTATAAAATTTTTACTATTAATCAATAAATTTTGTTGATTTTTTTAGACATTCAATAAGCATTAAAACAGGTGGGAACATGGGTTTAGGAAGGTTATTGATTGAGTGCCATTCCCATCCTTGATTCTTTTCAGATTCCATTAGTTTTGGTTCACCTTCCCATTTTTTTGGTCTAACAGCAAATGCAACATATTCATGGGCTTTAACACCATCAATATCATAATCTTTTAACAATCTAACACACAGAAATTCAAAAAAATCAGATTTAATTCCTGTTTCCTCAAAAAGTTCTCTTTTTGCACATTCCATTACTGTTTCTCCTTGATCTATATGTCCTGCTGGTGTTGAATAATATCCTTCGCCAAAAGCATTTTTTCTTTTTCCTATTAAAATCTTATCGTTCTTTTCTAAGAAAATATAGACAACTAATCTAACAAGTCTTCTTCCATTTTCAGACATTTTATCAACGCCGAGACTGGGATTTGAACCCAGACGTCCGTGAGGACACTAGCTTTCCAGGCTAGCGCACTACCAGGTTATGCGATCTCGGCATTTATTCTTGTAATTCAATGATAACCTATCTTCATAAATATTATAGATTAATCAATAAATTTCTCATTTAGAAAAAAGTGATTTATTTTTTCTTTTCCAGATGAAAAGATATTTCATTGGCATTAAAGAGTTAAGATCGGTAGTGTAGCCACATCTTTTGCAAATATAACCTATGTGTATTTTCTTATTGAGTAAATTCTTCCCATATATCTTATTGACCTTTCTTTTACAAACAGGACATTTATCTAATTTTTTCATCTTTGGTGATCTTTTGGTCTTTGCCTTTATCTCAATATTAGGAATCTTTATCACTAATTTTCTGACTCTTCTAGGAGACAGTACAAATTTTTTATCATATTTTTTCAATTTATCCAAAACTAAAAAAGTCAAGTCCTCTTGAGATTGGACAATATGTCTTTTCTTCAAGACTTCTTTTATAATGTTAATGACAAAATGATCACAAGGAATTTTCTTTGAAACCATACCATCTGATAAGAATATAGGTTTAAATATAATAATTTTACTGTTTGATAATTTTTAAAAGGTCTTAGTCGAATTGTATTAAGTATGAGAAAGATTTCTGTGGGTCTTATTGAACCTGTAAAAATACAAGGGAAGAAAAAAAGGATTGAAACCTTGGGAAAATTTGATACAGGTGCTAGGAGAACTAGTATAGATAAGAATTTAGTCTCTATTATAGGAGCTGAGCAGGTTGGGAGCACATCTACTACTAATGTTCATGGTACAACTGTTAGACCCTTAGTCAATGTCTTATTAGAAATAAAAGGTAAAAAAATTAAAATCCAGGCCAATGTTGCTGACAGAGGTTCTAGGAAATATAAAGTGTTAATTGGTAGAGATATCATATTCCAAAACTTTATTATTGATATTTCCAAGACTCATAATTCACCTGAGTTAGGGGATTTAAAATGAAAGTATGTGTCATCGGTAGTAGAGCAAGAGCTTCATCCACTATGAAGATTTTTGAAGCTTTGAAAGAAAATAGAAAATTTAAATCAGTGTTTTTTGCAACAACTGAGAGTATTAAAATTGGAGTGAAAAAGGATAAATTTCCCATTTTTTACAAGGATATTGATTTATCTAAATTTGATGTTGTTATCCCAAGAATTGGTGCGTCAAAAGCTGTATTTGGTTATTTGTTAGTCAAATATTTAATAAAAAAAGATGTTTACGTCCCTATGACGCCAGAATCTATTCTTATTGCTCATGATAAATTTCTTACATTAGAAGCACTAAATAAAGCTAATATTCCTATTCCTGAGACATATTTAACTATGTCTACTTCTACTGCCAAAAGAATAATTGAAGATATGAAACCACCAGTAGTCATGAAATTGTTGGGTGGAACTGGAGGTAAAGGTGTCTTATTTGCACCTGAAAAAGAATCAGCTGTTACAATGATTGACACTTTAGGTGCGTTAAATCAACCATTGTTCATTGAAAGATACATTAAAAATCCTGGAGAAGATATTAGGATTATTGTTGTTGGAGACGAAGCAGTTGCATCTATGAAAAGAAAAGCAAAGAAAGGTGAGACAAGATCTAATTTAGCTTCTGGAGGTAAAGGTGTGCCTTATAGTATAAATTCTGAGATAGAGAATCTTGCTATAAGATCAGCTGAAGCAATTGGAGCTGAAATTTGTGGCATAGATATAGTTGAAAGTCGTAAAGGGCCTGTTGTTTTGGAAGTCAATATTTGTCCCGGAATGAAAATAAGTCAAGTAACTGGTATAGATGTTGAAAAAAGGATAGCTGAATATCTTGCTGGTAAAGGTGAAGGTCTTAAACAAAAGATGGATATTAAAGGAATGGGTTATTACGTTGGAAGATTAACTAAATGGATATCTGAATCATTGGAAGAGAAAAATGAAAATAAGAAAAGTAAGTGAAGAAGATATAGAATCATTGATTGAAATTGATAACCTTTCTCTAATGGCTAAACATTCTTCTAATTATTTTATAGAAAATTTAGACAAGATCAAGGTTGCTGTTGATAGTGGAAAAGTTTTAGGTTATATTATGTGTAA